>NZ_PXUD01000076.1:0-43043 GCF_003390965.1 Salinivibrio sp. HTSP | reverse complement strand
AAAGCCCGTGTCTTATGGATATGTGGGGTTTATTAACCGCTTACACTGAAGCTACCATCGGTAAAGGGTCTTATAAACTCAGTGATGATTACAACTTTCTTTTTGATGTGGACAAAGACTTCATTAAAAACGAAGGTGACGCAAGAAAAGAAGGCTGGGATACCCAATTTGGTCTAGCGCAAGGTGCAGGCAGCATCGGGGATTTTGATGCAACCATGTATTATTTATTCCGCTATGATGCCTCATGGAAAGCGAGTGATGAGTCCGACTCTTCAGATACTAAACAATATATTCTTGCGCCTTATTTCAGTAAAGATATTACCTTGGGTGGAAAAGATTTTTCATTCGGCATCGAATTGTGGGCACAGCTTGGTAACGCCAATGATGAGAGTTTGAAAAATATAAGTGGCGCAGAAACCAACTTTTACCTATCTGGCGATCTTTCTGAACACTGGAACCTCGAGCTTGCTTGGTATAACTTCGATTATTACGACACAGACGAAGAGGAGTACGACTATCAGATTGGTACCGAAAACTATCTGACTTACTCGCTACCACTTCCTGCTGGCTTCAAATTCAACATTGAGAATTATGTTGAAGCTTATCATACGCCAGACTCAGATACGACATTGGCTTATGCTCATATCCAACCTGAATTAGAATTTAAAAAAGCGGTGAATGAACATTTCTCGTGGCATGCAGGTGTTTCCTATGAAGCATTTAACTGGGAATTCAAAGATGCCAAAGGAAATGAAAAAGACAAAGATATCTTCGATAATAACGAATTCCAAGCTTATTTAGGCTTCACCATCAAGTAAGCGCGATACACTGCAGGCAAATTCACTGCCTTTTGCCTGCAGTGTTTAAACAACAGCAAGATTAACCCACACGCTTTTGCCACTTATCTATTACCGTAGCACCAATCAAATCGCCTTGCACATTGACAGCGGTACGGAAGGTGTCGAGCGGGCGCTCAATGATCAGCAAAATAGCAATGGCTTCCAGGGGGATCCCCGCAGCCAGCAACACCAACTGCATACCCGACATCGAACCTGACGGCATGCCCGGCGCGCCTACCGACGAAACCATCGCCATAATGAAGATCATCACAATGCCAGTCGTCGACAGATCAATCCCGAACAGTTGTGCCAAGAACACCGCCGCAATCCCTTCAAATAATGCGGTGCCATCCATATTCATCACCGCGCCCAACGGCAAGACCATGCTTGCGGTCGACGGGGTGACCTTGAGCTCTTCTTTGGCGGCCTGCATCGAGACGGGCAGTGTCGCAGCACTGGAAGAAGTGGCAAAGGCCATCGCCAGTGGCGCGGAAATGGCACGAAATAGGCTCACAAAGCCAATACCACCAGCGACGCGTGCAATAAGTGGCAATACAATCACTGCGTGGACCATCGTGAGTCCAAACACCAAGGCGGCGAAGCTAAATAGCTGGCCAAATAGATCGTTATCGCCTTGATGGGAGAACTGGAAAACAATCGCAAACACCGCAAACGGCGCCAGCTTGATAATCCCTGCCACCATGGTGTTAATGCCTTTATTCAGCCCACGAATGGTCTCGAATAATGGGTGCGACTCTGGCAGTGCGACAATCAGCGAAATGCCGAACAAAATGGTGAACACCACAATCGCCAAAAGGTTACCCTGAGTCACCGCGGCAAATGGATTCACCAACGCCATATTGATAAGTTTGGTGGCAATGGCTCCGGCTCCCGCAGCATCTTGGTTGATAAAGCTAATGCTCTCATCCACAGGCGGTGCATTGGTGAGCGGTTGCCACTCGGGCATCATAAGCGCTGCGCCAAGACCAATGGTGATCGCGATGGTGGTGGTAAAACCGTAAAACAAAAGTGTTGCACCACCCAGGCGCTTAAGGCGAACCACATTGCCAATATTACTGATCCCTTCCAGTAGCGAGAGCAATACCATCACACCGACCACGGCTTTGAGTAGACCGATATAACTGACCTTGGCGAGCATAAGCAACGGATACCAAGTGGTCTGTTCCGCGTTCTCAATGGGGCCAAATACCGTGCCTACCAGCCAAGCTAGTGCGGCCGCCACTGCAATTTGCAATGGCAAAGAATGTCTAATGGTTTTCCACATTGTCTTTTCCCTAATCACAGCGTCACAGCTGCATAATGATGATTTGTCTATTTTTTTGGCGCTAAGAAGCGATAAAGCATACCAAGGTGTTAGACGGGGCTCATGTAAAAGTTATGAACAATCTGGAATAACTAGTAACAAAATGGTTGGTGAGTAAATTGGGCCACAGTTTTCTCTACAAGAATGGGGGGAGAGAATGACAAAAAAGCCCGCCTAAAAAGACGGGCTCTTATTAATAAGCGCTCATTTTGCTTATTGTGGACGCTGATTTTGTGGATTCAGCTCAAGATTGACAGGCGTATCCAACTCTTGATTTAACGCCTTTTCTAGCTCAGCAACATTGGTACCGGGTGTCGCTTCCAGCAACGCCACGCCATCGAGATAGCTGACTAGGTCGAGACCATATTTTTGAGCTAGCTGGCTGGCGTTCGCCTCACTGGCTTTGACCAAAATCGAGCCTGTGACCTTTAATGGCGCGCTTTGTGCCGAGACGGCGACTTTATCGCCAACCATCACGCCCATTTGCTCGCCACTCATATTACGCGCATTGCTGTCGGTTTCGACGACGACATAGTCTTTGCCATTTAGCTGCACCGTGCCTGCGCTGACACCAAGGCTGATACCCATGACTGCCAGGGCTATCATTAATTTTTTCATACTTCGTCTCCTATTAACCGCGGTGACCAATGACACGCAGTGACCATTGCGTCAATTTACCATCGACGCTGTTATTCGCCATCGACTTCACCTCACCCCCTAGGCTGTATTGACGCGTCTTGCCGTCTGTATCTGTGACGTAGAGTGTCCATTGGCCTTGCGATGCTTCACCATTGAACTTATGGCTAAGCATCAGGTGGTCAGTAAAGCCTTCTGGGTAGGTGCTATCTAGGGTGTTCGATAGCATGCTATTGCGTGGAGACATCAGCACGCTACGGGTACCAGAAGGGGACTCGAGTTCAATCAGCAGATCTGACATACGGCTATGCTCGATCGACGTCCGCACTTGTACCGCCTCGATGGTGAGGTTGTCAGCTACTTGCACACTGTCTGCTGTCGCAACCGACCCGGCATCCGCAATCGTTAACCCAGTTTCACCCTCTTGGTTGTGATAAGACCACGTCCAATCCGTGAATACTTGTGCAGGGAGAGACTGATAGGTCTTCGCGGCTTCGAGTGCTGCATTAACATCAATCAAACCAAAGCCATAAGTTGGACTATACCAGCGCCCCGCGGCATTTTGCTTCCAACCTTCTAGGCCAGTCACCGTACGCTCACCACCAAATGCCGTTTGATAGGTTAAAAGCACATCGGCATCGTCTGCATCCACGCGTGTCGCCGTCGTCGCTAATAGGTGGCGAATATCGCGCTGAGACAGATTTGGATAAGCTGACATCATCAACGCAAATGCCCCTGAAGTATTTGGCGCGGCCGAAGACGTCCCGTTCATCACGCTGTTGAAATCACAGGTGTTGTCTATCTCTGTCCCACCGTGTAGATCGTGTGAATCATAAGGAATACGATCGTCGCGGTTGTAACCCATCGTACAGCCTGTCAAATCTGTGGTGATATGTGCCGGTTTATTGGTGCCATACTCGCCACCTGGCGCGGTCAAGAAGACGCTGCTACCCACGGAGGAATAAGATGAGCGCTCACCATCCGCATTCAACGCACTCACCGTCACGTTCCAGTAATTGGCATTACTGGATGATTGGTTACTGTTTTGCCACGGTAGACCATGGTTCTCATCTACAGGACCGAAGCGCTGACGGTTAAACGAGGTACGCTTATAGCCATTACCCGCTGATTTGATAAAGACTGCGCCAAGCCCGCCAAAGGCATCCGTGCTCATTTTTTTGTATTGGGCGTTCTGGCGACCAGCATAGCTCATCGGGTCATCGCTATAGGGATAACTGCGGATGCCTGAGCCACCATAGCTTTGGTTGAATATGCGGACATCATCCGAGTAGCCTTCGCGGCCATGGCTGATCTCCCACGCATTTTGGCTTTGGTATTCGAGATAGTTATAGCCTTGCAAGTTGGCAAGCGGTGCTACCCCCATCCCACCAATACCATTATCACGAACCGCCGCGATGATCCCCGCGACCGAGGTACCATGGGCGGTATTACGACTGCTCCAGCCCTCCGGTGTCGGGTCATCATCACGTTCCACAAAGTCATAGGACTTTCCAGCACGGACGTTAGCGGCCAGATCGGGATGGGCAATTTCTAACCCATCGTCGACGACGGCAACGTTAACGTTTTGTCCCAGCACATCTTGGCGATGGGCTAACCATACGTTGAGATCATTGCCTGGTTGGCCACCCTCTCGGGCAAAGGCATTTTGACCACGGTTGAGCAAATGCCACTGTTCGGCCGTAAAGGGATCATCACCGGGCAAGCAACGCTCATCGCTGGTACGACTGCCATCCATGCCGCTCGCTCCAACCAGTGATACACACGCTTGTGGCTCTGGATCGGTGGGAGGGTCGACAGGATCTGGCACTTGGGCCATCGCCCACACCCCGGAGCTGTGAAAAAGTGCGCCGATAATCAGCGCAAGAGAGCTGTGTTTGTGCATTTATCATTCCTTTTTACACTAACTAGACGTGTCTCAATTCTGAGAGACCCATCATTAGTAAAAAGAAATAACTTCAATAGAAACAAGCTATTAAAAGAAACGTGATCTTATGCCTAATTATCAAAGCACAAGATATAATTAATTGAACAAAACCTGCAAGTTTTAACTTTTGTGTTACATGCCTGTGCAATAACTGTGACGTTAAAAAACACTTATAATGTAATAAGTTATGCTTTTTGGTTTTTATTATAATGCCCCAGCATCGCCCGAGCCATGAGTATGGTGCAATGCACTGACCACGTAGTTTGCTATGGCAGTGTCTTGCACGCCTGTTCCCGTTAAATCACACACGGTGACCGCCTCATCACTTCGCGCGATGGGACGCTCCGACGCCACCGTTTTGCCTAACTCTTCCACACATCGTGACAATGCCAGCCCTTTTAGCTCACCCAACACCTCAGACTGAGCACGTCTATCCACCAGCACCCAGTCGGCATTGTGCAAAATATGAGGATCAAGCTCGCGCTTCTCTGCACTATCCGAGCCCATCGCCGTGACATGGGCGCCCTTGGGAATGTCTTGCCAATGCAAAATCGGCTGCTTAGCCGGTGTCGTGGTGACAATAATATCGGCCTGTTGACAAGCCTGTGCCACATCTTGGTGAGGGATCACTCGCACTCCCAGTTCGGCCTCAACCTCTACTTTGTACTGCCTTGCTTGTGCAATGTCTCGTGCCCAAACATGCACCGTGTCTATTTCTCTAACCAGTTTGAGCGCAGACACTTGTAACCTTGCTTGCGTGCCCGCCCCCAACACAGTGACAATGTTGGCATCATCACGCGCGCAATACTTGGCACTTAACGCGCCGGCTAGAGCCGTACGCAAATCAGTCAGGTATCCTTCATCAAACAGCACGGCCTCCACCAAACCGGTTGATGCAGAGAAAACCACCATCAAACCATTAAGACTCGGTAGACCTATCGACGGATTATCAAAAAAGCCAGGACTGACTTTAATCGCAAATCGCTCAGCGCCTTTGATGTGAGCGGTTTTGACATCGACTTCGCCGTTGTGCTCGTGAATGGCCATGCTTAACACAGGAGGCATGGTTACCTCGCCACGCCCCAAGGCACTGAACGCATTTTCAATCACACTGAGACTGTGCGGGTTAAACGTCGCAACAGATTCGATTTGCTGACGATGATATAGCTGCATACGGGCTCCTTTGACACTCACCAAATTCAACCACAAGCTAAGAGCGAGCCTGCTCACTTAATGCCATGACCGCTGTCAGGGTATCGGTTGATACATTATTTCCACTGACCACAATCACCACTTTCTTGTCCTGCCACTCTAACTGGTGCTGACATGCCGCGGCCAATCCCACCACGGCGGCACCTTCTACCCACCTATTTTCGCACTGCCACATATCGATCATCGCACGGGCGATAAACGCTTCATCCACTTGATAATGTTGCGTCATCACTTTAGGCACCAAAGAAAAGGTGTATTGATTATTAAGGCCAATGCCTCCACCCAGGCTATCTGCCAACGATTCAGATTCAGGCACAGCCACTGGCTTACCCGCTATGATGCTTTCATACATCGCAGCCCCATCGCGAATTGAGACGCCAATTAGGTCGATATGTGGGGCGATGGTACGCGCCGCTAAGCCAAGTCCTCCCACCAAGCCGCCTCCCGATAAGCCGGCTGCAATCACATCAACATCTGGCGCATCTTCAAGGATCTCAAGCCCAATGGTCCCTTGTCCGGCAATAATATCAGGATGATCAAAGGGAGGGATATAACACAACCCATCACGCGAAACGGCCTCAAGCGCGGCTTGTTCAGCTTCATCCTGCGAACGCCCCACGACCCACACTTGCGCGCCCATTGCTTTAACAGCGTTCACTTTGTTGTCAGGTACTAACGAAGAGAGACATACGGTCGCCGGGATCCCAAGCTGCTTGGCCGCGTAAGCAAGCGCACGGCCATGGTTGCCTGTCGAGCAGGTGATCACACCACGCTCACGCAGCGCCTTGGGCAACCGACTCAATGCGTAGGTGGCACCGCGTAATTTAAACGCGCCCGTCGGCTGGCTCGTTTCGAGCTTCAACCAAATTTGTGCTTGGTAACGCTTAGAAAGCGTCGGTGAATAAACAAGCGGTGTGCGCGCCGCCACTGGCTTTATCGCTTGGCGGGCCAGGTATACATCATGCAAGCTCGTTGACACGCTCCCTCCCCCTTCACGTTACGTGGTCAGTCAGCACGGAGAAATACAGCACTGTTAGTAAACAGATTAGTTGCCTGACACCCAGGATCCAACCTTCTATTTTCACCATTTGCGCTAAACGTTGGCAGGGTTTATCGCGTAAACTCTCTATAAATGAGGAGTGGTTATGAATTGGATTGAAGCGCACGAAGCCGGGTTTAGGCTCAGCCTGTTTGCCTTGGTACTGTTGGTAATGCTCGTCGCCGAATGGCGGTGGCCGAAGCGCAAGCTCACTCGCACGCGGCGAGAGCGTTGGTCAGGGAATATCTTATTGACTGTATTTAATACCCTCACGTTGCGAGTACTGGCACCGATTTCTGCAGTGGGTGCGGCCAGTTTTGCCGCCGCCTCGGGTTTTGGTTTTTTTAATCAGCTTTCGCTTCCTGAATGGGTCGCGGTTCTGGCCACATTAGTTGTGATGGATATGGCGATTTGGTACCAACACAAACTCTTCCACCAGGTACCATGGCTGTGGCGGCTGCATCTAGTGCATCATGCCGATATGGACATTGATGTCACCACAGGCGCGCGTTTTCACACGGTGGAAATTTGGCTGTCGATGGCCATTAAGTGCGTGTTAGTCGCGCTACTTGGCGCACCTATTGTCGCCGTGATCGTGTTTGAAACGCTACTCAGCGGGATGGCAATGTTTAATCACAGCAATGTTCGTCTCCCCAAGCACCTAGACGCTTGGCTGCGCCGCTTTATCGTCACACCAGATATGCACCGGGTGCATCACTCCACCCGTTTTCATGAATGCAACGCCAATTACGGGTTCAACCTTTCATGCTGGGATCGCTGGTTTAATACCTATGTACCACAGCCACGCAAAGGGCACCAAAAAATGCGAATTGGCTTAAGCGAAGTCGGCCAACCGACTGATGCCAGTCATGTTTTTGGAATGCTGCGTTTACCCCTCCGTTGGCGTATACTGCAACGCGCCTACCAACACAAAAAGGAGAGCTGGGCGCATGAAACAGGTGATCGTCACGTCCAAAAACCCCGCTAAAATCGCTGCGGTTGAGGCCGCGTTTTATGACGCTTTTCCCGACACACTTTTCACCTTTACGGGCGTTTCCGTCGCCAGTGGCGTGGCAGAGCAACCAATGACAGAGCAAGAGACCTATGCCGGCGCGTGTAACCGCGTTCGCCACGCCAAAGCGGAATACGAAGGAGACTTTTACGTCGGGGTAGAAGCAGGCTTAGATGGTCAACATACCTTTGCATGGATGATGATAGATGATGGGACAACGCAAGGCGAGGCACGCTCAGCCTCACTGCCTCTCCCTCCAGAGGCGTTGGACGCTCTGCACCAAGGCGAAGAGCTTGGCGATGTGATGGACAGAATGTTTGCCACTGAAAATGTAAAACAAAAAGGGGGCGCCATTGGCATGCTCACCGGGCATCGATTAACGCGCTCAAGTGTATACCATCAAGCGCTAATCATGGCGCTGATTCCGTTTATGCACCCGCACTTATACCGTTAACGCCATAAACAACGGCGCCCTGTGGCGCCGTTGTTTGTCTATTTAAGGCTTTATTGATTAGGTCGATGAGGTGGACTGTTCAGCTTCTCGTTTCAATAAATCAGCCAGCCAATTTTTGGTCTCGTCATCCATCCGCTTTAACTCATTCGAGCCGCGTGTGACGGTCGCGATCCCCACGCCCAATAATTGACTCAACTGGCGCTGACTCATTCTCCCTTCTAACAACTCATGCAAAATATTAATCCGAGCCACCAAGGTGTCTCGCTCGTCGGGGGTCAGTAAGGCCGTCAACAAGGCATCATCATTATCATCTTGTCCAGCACGGCGCACTAGCGCGATAACATCTTGCCAACCAGAAAATGCAGGCGATTGCGACATGGATTCCTCTCGCTCTTTACGTGATGGTCGCGATTGTAACATTAATAACGCTGTGCCAACTCGTGTGCTCTTAAAAACTGCACGGGCTCACCTAAAAGTTGGCGATAATAGATATCGAACATCAACACGTTCTGCACATAATGGCGCGTTTCATAAAACGGGATCGACTCGATGAAAGCAATCGCATCCATGTGCCCTTTCGAACGTGCCAGCCAGCGGCTTACTCGATGTGGTCCAGCATTGTATGCCGCAAAAGCGAGAACGCGGTTGCTATCGAAGCGATCGAGCATCATTTTCAAATAACCACTGCCCAAGCGGATATTCACGCCCGGATCGCTAAGACTGGCCGGCCCTTGATAATCAAACCCTAACCGACGCGAGGTTTCACGTGCCGTACGCGGCATCAATTGCATCAAGCCTCTCGCGCCTACGTGAGAGACCGCACGGGTAAAGAAAGCACTTTCTTGGCGTGACAGCGCCATCAATGTGGTTTTATCTACCCCACGTTCGCGACTGAAAAACTCAAACCACCACTGATGAGCCAGCGGAAAACGCAACGATAAGTGGTCCCACATTTTTCCGGCAATGGTGGCTTGTACTGCGAGATGATACCAGTGCTGTTTATTGGCATAAGCGGCTAGGAGCGCAATTTGCTCATCACTGGCGCGCTGTAACACATAATACCACTCGCGCTTCGCCGCGTAGATTTTATCAAGCGCAATCAGCTCATCGACTCGCGCCAGCACATCATTGACAGGCATCAGACCCGCCTCTTTCAACACCGCAGTACGCGAAGGGATATGGATCGGCTTTTCTAGGTGCTGAGCGGCAGCCACACTGTAAAAATTGCGCTCACCCAACAGGGTTTCAAATGCCTGATTCGCCGCGTGACTGTCGCCAAGCTCTAACTGAATCCGCGCTTGCCAATATCGCCATTTTAGTGATTGTTTCGCCTCATCACTGAGCAGTGAAAGCCATTGATTCAATACGTGCCAATCACCTTCCACCAACGCCAAGCGAAACCGTCGCTCGAGCAGACCATCATCGTCGCTTTGTCTCAGCATACGATCACGCCACCCCGCAAGCGCCGGCTCATCGTCATTCATCAGTTGGCCAATAAGATAATCAGCAATGGCTTGTCGTTCACCTTTGTCGTAATGCTGCCCTTCTACGGTGCGACGAAAATGGCGAATGGCTTGCGCTTCGTCTTTACGCGCCAGTCTCTCAAACGCAAGACGAGTCAGCTTTTGGTTAAAGGGTGTCACTTTGCTTCGCTTGGAAAAGTCAGCAACTTGTTCAGGCTTGTCATAAAGATCAATAACTTGCTTTCCCACCGCTTGGTGAGTGTTGGGGAGTTGATCTTGTAGGTAATGCATTAAGCTGCGATTGCGCCCTTCAAAGGTCAGCAACATCCGCCGCAAGATTAAATCACCAGTGAGTTGCTTTTGCTCGGAGAGGTAATCAAATAAGGGATCGCATGCACTGTCGACTGATTGGCCAGACAAGTAGAGTGATTTCGCGCCACTGCGCGCTAATGCACGATTGCCAGCCTGGCTGTGAGCATAATAATACTGGCATTGATAACGCTCCCCTCTTGGTACATCGGGCTGGAAAGCGACCAAGGTTGCCCAATCTTTTCGATTCGCCAGTAGTGTCAGGTAGTCAGCACGCAGACTATTGGCAAACGGCATGGTGGTGTAACGCTGAATAAAGTTGGTGACCGAGGTGGGCGACTTTTCTGAAAGGTTGCGAGTAAAATCACGGTAATCTAAATAGGGATAAAGGGGATAATCACGCAACTTGGCTTTGAGGCGGCGAAATTGGCGTAATTCACCACGCTCAATCGCATCAATGGCAGCCTCATATTGACGCTGCGCAGGCGTCATTTGCCCACTGTCTGGGCTCGCCGACGCCAGAGCAAGAGAAGGAGAAAAAGCGGCCCCTAGAACCCATAAAATAAGTCCAGGTCGCAGTGAACGGGAGAAGGCACGGACACCACGACGCACCGCGTGAGATGCATTGCGTAAAGGCCCGGACAAAGCGATGAATCGTTCCATGTCAAAGGTCGCTCCTAATCAATTAACACCGTGACGAATGTGTCACATTCAGGATGTGTGACAACGAATAGACAACAATCGCATCAGCAAATTCCCTCGCGCTTTGGCAAATGGTTTGCTGCCCATGGGCTATATTACCCACCGAATATGACAATCACTGTTAAACTTGGCAAAGTTAACGTTAGAATAGTGTCTTTTACACCACAACGAGTAGCGTGAGCAGAAATGGCTGAGTACGTATATACCATGTCGCGGGTGAGCAAGATCGTGCCACCTAAGCGCCAAATTCTTAAAGATATTTCTTTGTGTTTCTTCCCAGGCGCCAAAATTGGGGTGCTAGGCCTCAACGGGGCCGGTAAATCGAGCCTATTGCGCATCATGGCCGGTATCGATACCGAAATTGAGGGTGAAGCCCGTGTGCAACCAGGCATTAAAATTGGCTACCTTCCGCAAGAGCCAGCGCTAGACGAAGACAAAACCGTGCGTGAAACCGTTGAAGAGGCGGTCTCGGATGTGAAAGATGCATTGACGCGTCTCGACGCTGTCTACGCGGCCTATGCCGATCCTGACGCCGACTTCGATGCCTTGGCGCAAGAGCAAGGTGAACTGGAAGCACTGATCCAAGCCAAAGATGGTCATAATCTTGATAACGCCCTAGAGCGTGCCGCCGACGCCCTGCGTCTGCCGGAGTGGGATGCGCAAATCAAAAACCTGTCTGGGGGTGAGCGCCGCCGTGTGGCGATTTGCCGTTTGCTACTCGAGAAGCCTGATATGCTGCTACTCGACGAGCCAACCAACCACTTGGACGCCGAATCAGTGGCATGGCTAGAACGCTTCTTGGTCGACTATACCGGCACGGTTGTGGCGATTACGCACGATCGCTACTTCCTTGATAACGCCGCTGGTTGGATCCTTGAACTAGACCGTGGTGAAGGCATCCCTTGGGAAGGCAACTATTCATCGTGGCTTGAGCAAAAAGACGTGCGCTTGAAGCAAGAAGCCTCCCAGGAAAAAGCGCGCCAGAAAACCATTGAGAAAGAGCTTGAGTGGGTACGTCAAAACCCGAAAGGCCGTCAAGCCAAATCAAAAGCGCGTATGGCACGCTTTGAAGAGCTTAACACCTCCGATTACCAACGCCGTAACGAGACCAATGAGCTGTTTATCCCACCCGGCCCACGCCTGGGTGATAAAGTCATTGAAGTTAACAACCTCACTAAGTCATTTGGTGATCGCGTATTGATTGACGATCTGTCTTTTAGCGTCCCGAAAGGCGCTATCGTCGGTATCGTTGGTCCCAATGGTGCCGGTAAATCCACACTGTTCAAAATGCTCAGTGGTACCGAAACACCGGATGCAGGCACCGTAGAGGTCGGTGACACCGTACAACTGGCTTCGGTGGATCAGTTCCGTGATAGCATGGACGACAACAAAACCGTTTACGATGAGATCTCGGAAGGTGCCGATATTATTCGCATCAATAACTTTGAGTTACCTGCGCGTGCTTATGTCTCTCGCTTTAACTTCAAAGGGAGCGATCAACAGAAACGTATCGGCGATTTGTCCGGCGGTGAACGCAACCGCGTCCACCTGGCCAAGCTATTGAAAGCAGGCGGCAACGTCCTGCTGCTTGATGAGCCAACCAACGATCTGGACGTTGAAACCCTACGCGCCTTGGAAGAAGCCCTGCTCGAGTTCCCAGGCTGCGCCATGGTGATTTCACACGACCGCTGGTTCCTTGACCGTATCGCCACCCACATCCTTGACTATCGTGATGAAGGCCAAGTGAATTTCTTTGAAGGTAACTTTGCTGAATACACCGATTGGTTGAAGAAAACGCTGGGCGCACAAGCGGCTGAGCCGCACCGCATCAAATACAAGCGCGTTGCCAAGTAACGCCGCACTAATGAGGGCAGCCAACGCTGCCCTTTTTATGGTCTCCCAGCAGGTAAATTGTCTCCCAGCAGGTAAAGCGGCTCGCAACAAACCGCACTCCATCCGCTTTCTTACGCAAGAACACCAAAAAATGTTTCAGAATCGATACGTCCGCGCAGATTATTAGGTCGCCCGCCATGCATCGCCTACACTTAGTTCAAAGGATTGAGGAGATGCGATCATGCCAGAGCGTAGAAAGTTTTCCCGCGTGATGTATCGTGCCCCCGCGATACTCAAGCAAGATGAACAGGCGTGGCACGCGCAGGTTCTCGACTTGTCTCTCAAGGGTGTGTTGCTCAGCCGTCCTGAGAACTGGCAAGCAGACCCGCAACACACAGCATTCTCGTTGGTCTTTTACCTGCATGACTCTGACGTAGAATTAGACATGGACTGCATTCTGGTCAATAACTGCGAGAATTATCTCCATCTTTATATTGATCACATTGACATTGATAGTGCCAGTCATTTAAAAAGGCTCGTTGAACTCAACGTTGGCAACGATGAACTCCTTCACCGTGAGCTAGCGCAGTTGACCGACCCAATGGCAGAGTCAGAATCGTAACGCCACATCGTCATGGGCGGTATCAAACGCAGGCCAGCAGTAACCAGTCATGACAGATCATATTCATATCGCCATCTCACACCCAAATGGTGTGAAGCATTATACGCTTTGCCCTACCCGTAAAAAGGTAGTGCAAACTTTGGCGTTAGTCGTGCTGGCCGTTCTCACCGTGACCTTTGCCAGCCTCTATTTACTCTCCGAGCGTTCCACTGAAGCCGAAGCTGCGGTTAACCGGTTACGTGAAGAGCGTGCTGCATTGAATAACGAAGTGGCCATGTTGCAACAAAAACGCGATGAGCTGTCACAAACCATCGAGAACAAAGATGTCGAGCTGACTGCACTGACGCAGCGCGTGGTGACAGTGGAAGATATGCTGGGGCTGCAATCGGTGGCCAAAGACGCCTCACTGACCCATCGGCTTGATGTGGCGGCGATTAACTCCGCTGTGCGCTACACCATGCTTCAGCTCATTCCTAATGGTAAACCGATTCAAAGTTATCGCCGTTCATCTGGGTATGGTTCACGCACGCACCCAGTAACGGGCAAAGAAAAATTCCACATGGGGTTAGACTTAACCGCAGACATCGGCACCCCGGTGTATGCCCCGGCCGATGGCGTGGTGGAGTATGTCAGACCCAGTCGCCGCAAAGGCTATGGTAATTTTGTAAAAATTGATCACGCGTTTGGCTTTATGACCCTCTACGCCCACCTTGATAAGTTTAATGTGCGAAGTGGGCAGTTTGTAAAGAAAGGCGACTTGATTGCCTGGTCGGGTAACACGGGTTTATCCACTGGCCCTCATTTGCACTACGAAGTCCGCTTTTTAGGACGAGCGCTGAATCCGCGCCGGTTTATTAAGTGGAGTGCTGAGCAGTTTGATACCTTGCTCGAAAACGAGAAGCGCGTCAGTTGGGGACATTTAGTCGCGGTAGTGGAAAACTTGGTCGAAACTCAGGTACAAGTCGCCAATATGCCCGACGCTGAGCCGCCACTGAGCACCGCCCAGCAGCGCGAATCCGATGTGCAAACCACACCGACAAAAGCCTCAATGTAGTAGAGGTAATAGAGCCGTAGAGGTAGTAGAGGTAGTAGAGGTAGTAGAGGTAGTAGAGCGATGATAAAACCGAGCGCCTTTATTCGATCAACGGGCCGTATCATCGCCCACCACTTCGCTATTGGTACTTGCGCACGACTACAAATCTTCTAGCACATCCAGGGCATCGGAGAGTTTGCTAACGCCATAAACCGTCATCCCTTCAATACGCTGTTTCGGCAAGTTGGCTTTGGGCACGACTGCTTTTTTAAAGCCATGTTTTGCCGCTTCCATCAAGCGCTCTTGCCCACTTGGCACTGGGCGAATTTCTCCCGCCAAGCCGACTTCGCCAAAGACCACCAGCTCTCTCGGCAGCGGGCGATCCCTAAAGCTTGATATCAGCGCTAACAGCAGGGCAAGATCGGCACTGGTTTCGGTGACTTTAACCCCACCAACCACATTAACAAACACATCTTGGTCAGACATTTGCAGCCCACCGTGTTTGTGTAAAACGGCCAGAAGTAAGGCTAGACGGTTTTGCTCTAGCCCCACCGCCACCCGGCGTGGATTGGCCAATTGTGAATAATCGACCAAGGCTTGTAACTCTACCAGCAAAGGGCGAGTTCCTTCCCACACCACCATCACCGAGCTACCGGAGGTTTGCTCCTCACCACGTGAAAGGAAAATAGCGGAGGGATTACTCACCTCTTTTAACCCCTGCCCTGTCATCGCAAACACACCAAGCTCGTTGACCGCCCCAAAGCGGTTTTTATGACTGCGTAGCGTGCGAAAACGGCTATCGCTGGAGCCATCAAGCAAAATAGAGCAATCAATACAGTGCTCCAGGACTTTAGGGCCGGCCAGCGTGCCATCTTTGGTCACATGCCCCACCATAAAAATCGCCACATTGTGTTGTTTGGCATAGCGCGTCAGTGCCGCGGCAGACTCTCGCACCTGCGACACGCTGCCGGGCGCGGATTGTACATCCGCGACATGCATCACCTGTATCGAGTCAATCACCATGATTTTCGGTTGTTCTTTTTTGGCCACCTGACAGATGGTTTCCACACCCGTTTCTGACAACAGCTTCAAGCGGTCTTTGGCAAGCCCGAGTCTATCGGCGCGCATCGCCACTTGCTGTAATGACTCTTCCCCTGTGATGTACAAGGTCGGCAAATGGTGTGCGAGCCCCACCATGGTTTGCAACAGCAAGGTACTTTTCCCTGCGCCCGGGTTACCACCAATCAAAATAGCGGCCCCTGGGACGATCCCCCCGCCGAGCACACGATCCAGCTCTTTAAAACCACTGCTCAGGCGTGGCACTTCTTGTAGGTCGATATCCTGCAGGGTTTGGACTTGCCCCTCGGCGCTGCCTGCATACCCGGCATACTTTTCATTGCGCGCGACCTGAGGCGACGCCGCTAGCCTCACCTCTGTAATGGTGTTCCACGCGCCACAGGCTGAGCACTGCCCTTGCCAACGGGGAAAATCCGCGCCACAGTCGTTACATACGTAGGCTCGTTTTGTTTTTGCCATTCGCTCTCCAAGACGTATGATGTCAGCTAATTCACAAAATGATTGCTATCTTATTAATTATTCCGACACTTTTTCGAATCGGTGCCGTTATTATATTAAGGACAATACTTTACCAGACTTTGCCATGAAGCAGGATGATTACCAGGGACTGATTGAGCAGCTGCTTCCGATGTCCCAAACCCCCAAATTTGAGGTGCTGCTCGATAAGCTCACCGCTAACGAGCCAAGCTCTGCCAAACTGCTGATCAAAATGGAGATCAGACGTTTAATGACGCCATGCAATCGTGCCATCGATCTGCGTGGCAAAGTCGATGGTGAATGTCATCAATACGAGTTAAACGGCCAAACACATTGGCTGGATGATGTGGCAATTAACCACTATTACGAGCGCTTGCCTTTATACAACGGGCAAATGACCCAAGGCTTGTGGGAAGATTTGCACAACACCCCTAATAACTTTCGCGTCAAACACGAACAAGAGAAACACACTCAGCAACAAGGAAAAGGCCCAGTCAGTGATACGGCCCAAGCGGCATTGTTACCCGAGAAACTCACCTTTGGCCGTTATTTAGCGCGTAGTGAAAGCCGCATCCATTTTGCTACCCAAGTATTAATAACACTGAATACTGGGTATGAGGTACATGGGGTCACCAGCGACTTGTCTAATTCAGGGTGCCGAGTGCGTGTCCCTGCAGCATTCGATTATCCGCCTAGCGCTGAAGTATTAGTGCAGTTCACCGCGCTGGGGCAAAAGTATCAAGATCCCGATCTTGAGCAAGGGTTGAGTTATCGCATTATTGGCGTCGATCAAAACAAAGAGTCCACCAGTAGTGTGTGGTTACGGCTGCGGCTTGACACCAGCAGTGACGCGATTAAGCAAGCGCTCGACACAGAAATGGCCTCGCCCGACTTTCGTGGCAAACAAGATGGTGAGGACAAGCTACTCACACTCAAGCTGCAAAGCTATGAACAGTCCTTTTTGCACCATACCAGTGTGCTACCGCTTTACTTTGCGCAAGACAAATTAGAGTACGTATTACAAACGCGGCAAAATCGGGAGCTATGGGATTACTGGCACGACAGCCGCAATCAACCCGTCATTAATCATATTTTTGATGCAAAGCGTTTGGCGTTACTGCAAGTGGAAGGAGCGTCAACCAGCCAGCTATTGTTATATTGCTTTTATGTAGAGAAAGACAAGCAGCGTTTCTTCTATTCTGCCTCGCCCAGCGAAATGAGCGAAGATGAGCGCCACCTGTTCTGGCAACTGGGTGCCAAGCGTCCTTCATGGCGGGTGTTGAAGGTGACCATGTCAGCCATTAATGCGGGTGACATTGAGCGTTTGCAAGATGTATCTCCGGACTGGCTTAACACATTAAAAACCCTCACACACGTCGCGTTGGTGCAAGATGTGACTCATACCGAAAGCAAGGATAGTTATTTATCCCACCCCAAACCGTCGTTATCCAGCCAAGCCTTGCGACGCTTTTTACACCAACGTAATCCAGTTTGTCTTGCCCAGCTCATCTCTTCTGACCGTCAACCTCAACGTCGTGAACCACGTTATGCCTATCGCTCTGAGGTCTCATTGGTGCATCCAGAACAGGGGGCGCTGAAGGGAAGGCTGGTCGATTTTTCCTCGGGGGGCTTGAACCTGAAACTGGCGCAGCCTTTTCAAGGGGCGAAAGATGACTTGGTGTCTGTATCACTCGATGCGTTTGTCAATATTGACCCGCGCGCACCGTTAGTCGACATGCCGTATCAGGTGATTCGAGTGAGCCCCAAACGCGATAATATTCAACTCAAGCTCACCACTGAAGCGCCCAACACCCGTCGTCGCCAGTATCTTCGCCGCTTGATTGAGCACAACCTCGACAAATTGACCGTGCTGGATGAACGTTTGCCCGATCCTCCCTTGATTTGGGCCATGCACCAGTTGCTGCTCACGCGCCTAACCGTGCAGCCTTATTTTGTTCGACGTGATAACGGTGTACTGTCGGTGCCTGCAGTGGGTATCAACCTGCCTCCCAGTCGTTTGCACCGCTTTCTCGAGCGCGCAGGCGGCGGTCGCCAACTGTCTTTTTACCCGGTGTTCGGGGATAAGATTCTCACCCGTACCCATGAAGTCACACGCCCCTCGCAGCCTCTGAAAGAGCTGGTACGCGAGTACTTCGTCTGGATAGACATGCAAGATGACAAGGTGCGTGCGGTGCATACCTTTGCCGATAGTGAGTTTGAATCTGACGACGCGAGACGTAAGTTCATCCAGTTGGCGCAAAAAGGCGGGGCGTTTGCCGTGCTACGCAATCGGATGACACCGCTGGCCCATGCAGAACAAGATATTGATGCCACCCAGTTATCCAGCTTGCTCAAACGCGATACCCACAAAGCACGCCAACTGGAAGACGAATTTGTTGCCTTGTGTGCCTACGGTGAGTTGGTCGATGTGACCGATGAAGTGCTAATGCGCCTGGGGCGATAGCCGCAGGCGACGCACTCGTCAGCACGATATCGACCGCGGCAATAGCAAGAGAGAGCGGCATCCAGTAGGTGCCGCACCGAGAGGGTGCCACACCAAGTGGGTGCCACAAGGTTGCGCTTATTAGCGTGGCTGCCAGCTAATCCGATCACGAATACTGGCAGAGAGCACACACAACACACCGCCCAACCACGCATGTTTGACCGCCGCTTGCGCTTTCGCATTGACTTTGGGCTTCGCATGATAGGCAATACCAAGGCCAGCGGCCTCCATCATCGCCAGATCATTGGCGCCATCGCCAACGGCTAAGGTGTTCTCCGGCGCAATATCGTACTTTTGCGCCAACATGGTCAACACATCCGCTTTTCGTTGTGCATCCACGACGTTCCCTTCTACTTCGCCGGTCAATTGACCATTTCTGACCCCAAGCTGGTTTGACGCCGCATAGTCCAAGCCTAATTGCCGCTGTAGGTGATCAGAAAAATGGGTGAAACCGCCAGAGGCAATCGCCACATACCAGCCGCAGGCTTTTAGACTGGCCACGAGATCCGCCATTTCTGGCATCAACGGCAACTGCGCTTTCACTGTCTCAAGTATCGCCGCGTCAGAGCCTTTCAAGGCCGCCACGCGTTGACGTAAGCTCGCCTCAAAATCAAGTTCGCCCAACATGGCACGCTCGGTAACCGCAGACACCGCCTCTCCAACTTCAGCGAGTGCCGCAATCTCATCAATACATTCTATTTCTATCGCGGTGGAGTCCATGTCAAACACCGCCAAACCAGGTCTGCTTAAATCCGGCAGGGCCTGTAAGTCCGCGCAGTCGAGCTCGAGCGCCTCAATCACGGTGCGATGCTCATCCGTCAGTTCACCACGGATCAATAACACCTCATACGGCCCAACACGCCAGCCGTCGACGACCTCAACGTCATCACCGGTAAAAAAACGGATATCGTCGAGCTGACGGGGGTCGATGACCTCACCAAACACAATCCATCCCCCTTGCCGGCGGCGCGAGAAAGCAGACGTCGTCATCGTTGGGAAACGGCGGTAAAGTTGCGGTGAACGGTGAATTGCCAAGGGGTTGGCCTTATCCATGGTCAATATTTTCCTTTCGATTTCCAAGCAAGCTTGGTCAATGAATCAATCACAATGAGGCTGTGATACCATAAAAACCGTAGTAAGCTCCAGTGCTAATTGACTCTGTTTATCTGGCTTGAGGAAGGTATGTTTTCAATTTCGCGCAAAACGCTACGGCGGGTGACCTGGTGGGGAATGTTGCTCACCACGATCGGTGCTATTGCCGCCTTAATGCTTTACAGCACCACACTCAGCCAGCGCCAGTATCAAGCGCTGTATCAGCAAACCGATCAATTAGCCCAGCTGATGACCCGCCAGGTGGGGGTACAAGCCTATGATGCCTTGGTTGATAAGAACTATCAGCCTCTGCAAACCATGGCCAATGAACTGGCAACCGAGCCGCTGATCCGTGATGCCAGCTTCTATCAGCTCAACGGCAGTCCTGTGGTGCGCTCAACGAATGCTTTACCACTGGAAACCGCCGTCGGATTAACCACCCCACTGGGGCTAGAAAGCCAAGGACGACAGCAGCTGATGACGCCGATAAGCCGTGGTGGCGATATTGTCGGGTTTCTCCGTCTCACCGTTGAGCATCACTCGGTTATCAATGAAGCCAAAAAACAGCTGCAATCGAATATGACCGAATTCCGGCTCCTCATTGGCCTTGCTCTCTTGTTGGGGGTGCTATTAACGCTCATGCTCACTCGTCGTTCTGCGCGTGTATCTTGGTAAAGCGACAACAATACGGCGACCAGTACGAGAAACCGAGATAAAAAAAGAGATGGCTGTTCGCCATCTCTTTTTATCTAGGGGGTCAACGCGTTATAGGAACGACTTGCCGTAATCCATTGGCGACACATCAAAGTATTCCGCCAAGGACTGGCCAATATCGGCGAACGTTTCGCGGCGACCGAGTGAACCCGCAGGCACTTTTTTGCCGTAAACCAATGCAGGGATATGCTCACGGGTGTGATCGGTGCCAGGCCAGGTTGGATCGCAACCATGGTCAGCCGTTAGCAATAACACATCGTCTTCTTCAAGCATGTCCATGATTTCCGGTAGGCGACGGTCAAAGTATTCCAACGCCGCGGCATAGCCAGCTACGTTGCGGCGGTGGCCGTACGCCGAGTCAAAGTCGACAAAGTTGGTGAATACCAAGCTGTTATTGCCTGCTTCTTTGATGGCGTCTTTGGTTGCATCAAACAGCGCTTCTAAGCCTGTGGCTTTGATTTTCTTGGTGATACCGCAGTGCGCGTAAATGTCCGCAATCTTACCAATCGAGATCACATCACCTCCTTTTTCGTCCACCAGCTTTTGGAGCACGGTAGGAGAAGGTGGCTCGACAGACAAGTCACGGCGGTTACCGGTGCGCTCAAACTGGCCTTTCGCTGGCCCGATGAAAGGCCGGGCGATCACGCGACCAATGTTATAGTCTTCCAGCTCTTCGCGCACGATCTGGCACAACTCATACAGGTTATCGAGCCCGTAGGTTTCCTCATGGCACGCAATTTGGAACACCGAGTCCGCTGAGGTGTAGAAAATCGGCTTCCCAGTTTTCATATGCTCTTCGCCCAGATCGTCCAGCACTTGAGTGCCCGACGCATGGCAGTTACCAAGATAGCCAGGTACACCCGCTCGCTCAACAATGCGATCAAGCAGATCTTGCGGGAAGCTGTTGGTTAAGTCTGAGAAGTAGCCCCAGTCAAACAACACAGGCACACCAGCAATTTCCCAGTGGCCAGATGGGGTGTCTTTACCAGAAGATAGCTCTTTGGCGTGCGCATAGGCACCGATAATCTCTGCATGTGAGTCTAAGCCTTCTGGGAAGTAACCTGACGACTCTTCACACGCTTTACCCAAGCCCAACTTGGTCATGTTAGGCAAAGACAAGGGGCCTTGACGATCCGCATTATCCGCTTCGCCCTTCGCACACGCTTGAGCAATGTGGCCCAAGGTGTTTGCACCTTGGTCACCGAATTTGACGGCGTCTTCAGTGGCGCCAATACCAAATGAGTCTAAAACTAATACAATTGCGCGTTTCATGATCGCCTCCATTAGACGTCTTGTAAGCTGATGCGACGATAAACGTCTGGTGTTGCACTCGGCGCCTCATCAGCGACTTTCACTGCGGCTCGCACCGCATTCGCCGCTTGTTGCCATTGCTCTTCAGTCTGAGCGTGGAGCATGGCGAGCGGGGTGTGCTCATCCACTTGTTGCCCCAGACGAATCATTTCGTTCAACCCAACGGCATAATCAATTTTATCGCTGGCAACCCGACGGCCACCACCTATTTCTATAATAGCCATGCCCAATGCCCGTGTATCCATGGCATTGGCAATGCCTGATTGCTCGGCATAGACAGGTTTGATCACGGATGCAGTCGCCAGATATTGATCCGGCGACTCAACAAAGTCAGCCGGCCCACCTAGCCCTGCAATCATTTTGGCAAAACACTCGGCAGCGCGACCGCTGTCCAGTGCCTGATCCAATTTTTGTTTTGCTTGATTCACATCGGTTGCCAGCCCACTGACCACCAACATGTCGGCGCATAGCGCCATGGTCACATTGTACAAACGTGGATTACGGTAGCGCCCGGTGAGAAAATCAACGGCTTCTTTCACTTCTAAAGCGTTGCCTGCCGACGAGGCTAACACTTGGTTCATGTCCGTCAGCAAGGCACTGGTTTTAGTACCAGCACCGTTGGCCACTCCCACAATCGATTTGGCCAACGCCTCTGAATCTTTATACGTTGGCATGAACGCGCCCGATCCCACCTTGACGTCCATGACCAAGGCATCCAGGCCTGCGGCCAGTTTTTTCGACAAAATCGACGCGGTGATCAAAGAAATATTATCTACCGTGGCCGTGACGTCACGGGTGGCATACACGCGTTTATCCGCAGGCGCTAACGAGCCGGTTTGCCCTATGATGGCGACACCGGCGTCACGGGTCACCTCCCCAAACACTTGGTTGCTTGGCATGATGTTATAGCCAGGAATCGACTCCAGCTTATCCAGCGTGCCCCCAGTGTGGCCCAAGCCACGACCTGAAATCATCGGCACATAACCGCCGCATGCCGCCACCATAGGGCCCAGCATTAACGAGGTTACATCACCAACGCCCCCTGTCGAGTGCTTATCCACGACGGGGCCATCAAAATGCATGTGTGACCAATCGATGGTCATACCGGAATCGCGCATCGCACAGGTCAATGCCACACGCTCATCCATGGTCATATCATTGAAGTAAATCGCCATCGCAAACGCAGCAATTTGACTTTCCGACACCGAATCGTTCGCCACACCCTGGATGAAAGAATAAATTTCTTCTTTGCTTAACGCGATGTTGTCGCGCTTCTTACGAATAATTTCCTGAGGTAAGATCATGCATCCTCCTTACTAGCTCAATACGTGAGCGACCGAGTACACGACCCTCGATCGCCCCACTGTTTGGGTGAGTGGCAACTTGATTAATAGCCACCTTCAGCCGCTTTTTCGCCTTCACCCAAGGTGTGGAGTAAGTTCGCCAACAAGCTAGATGCGCCAAAACGATAGTGGCGGTTATCGGCCCATTGGTCGCCGAGAATGCGATCGGCCATCGCCAGGTATTGTTGCGCGTCTTCTGCGGTGCGCACGCCACCGGCTGGCTTAAAGCCAACACGTTCTGCAACGCCTTTATCGTTGATCACGTTGAGCATGATCTCCGCCGCTTCAGGGGTGGCATTCACCGCCACTTTCCCCGTAGAGGTTTTAATAAAGTCAGCACCTGCATCAATAGCAATCTCAGACGCGCGCTTGATCAGTGCCTCGCTTTTCAGCTCACCGGTTTCAATGATCACTTTAAGTAATACGTCGCTGCCACATGCGGCTTTACACTGTTTGACCAGCTCAGCACCCACTTGTTCGTCACCCGCAATCAGCGCGCGATACGGGAACACCACATCGACTTCATCGGCGCCATATGCCACCGCGGCTTTGGTTTCTGCCACCGCAATATCAATATCATCATTGCCGTGTGGGAAATTGGTCACGGTAGCGATACGCACCTCTGGCGTGCCTTGTTCGCGCAGTGTTTTCTTGGCGATAGGGATAAAGCGCGGATAGATACAAACTGCTGCTGTGTTGCCAACGGCGGTTTTCGCGTTCTGACACAGGCTGATCACCTTTTCATCGGTATCATCATCGTTCAGTGTGGTCAGATCCATCAGTTTTAGTGCGCGTAGGGCCGCGGTTTGTAATTCGTTCATTAGTTATCTCCAGTCCTCATTCTTTTGCCAAACAGGTATCGGGTTGGCCACTGTATTAACAACCGGTTTTGTTTTCCGGTCATTGCTCAGCGGACTTGGCTCCATGAAGTTTGAGGCTGGACATCGCGCCGCCTTCAACCAACCATCCTTGTTGCCGCGTGCAAATACCTGGGTATTTGCGGTTTCGCCGTTGGACGTTTCTGATAGGGCTAGCCACACCTTGTTGCTAACCATGAGAGGAAAATAAGGATTGTGGCGCCAGCAAACTTTGACGGCGTTCACTTATTTTACCAACGCCGTTTCAGCAAAACTAGATTTTACCGTTTATGTTGAAAAATACACTGTTGCGCGGTGGAACCAATCTTTCTAACTGAAAAAACGCGCCACAATCCACTGATAGCCGACGCCGCCCAAATACACCCCGACAATGCCCATCACCCCGGATAAGACAGGCGGTGCGGGGATGGGGAGTTTGATCGCACTAAACAATACGCCCACTAAAAAGCCGGCCACGAGGGCGAGAAGAATTTCCTGCATGGTTTTACCTTATGTTGTCACAAGCCTCTATTGATGAGTATACACCCCTCAGCAAGGACGGGTGGTTGAAGCATACTCATAACGTAAGCCCAATAAAAAAACGCCACACAGGCAGTCTGTGTGGCGTTTTGCTTAACACGGTGTGCTATCGCGATGAGACGATTAGCCCGCCAGCGTCAAGGTGACAAATAGGCCCGCAATGGTCGCCGCCATCAAGTTAGACAAGGTACCAGCGATCACCGCTTTGACACCAAAGCGTGCAATCTCTGGACGACGGCTAGGCGCCAGACCACCGAGGCCGCCAAGCAAAATGGCCACCGATGACAAGTTCGCAAAACCACACAGAGCAAACGAGATAATCGCTTTGGTTTTCTCTGTCATTTCCATGCCTGTTGCTGCAACAACTTGCGCACCGTCACCAAGGTATTGCGTGAAGTTCAGGTAAGCCACGAATTCGTTAACCACGATCTTCTGACCGATGAAAGAGCCTGCGACCACTGCTTCTTCCCATGGTACACCGATAAGGAATGCAAACGGGGCGAACAGGTAACCCAAGATCAGCTCCAGCGTGATATCTGGGTAACCGAACCAGCCGCCGATACCGCCTAGCATGCCGTTAATCAGGGCAATCAAACCAATGAACGCAAGTAGCATCGCACCAACGTTAAGCGCCAGTTGCATACCTGATGAAGCGCCGCCTGCGGCTGCATCAATCACGTTCGCTGGCTTCTCTGCACCTTCAGCGGTCGCGTCAGCCATCTGCTCAACCGGCTCGTCGGTTTCAGGTTTGATAATTTTCGCAAACAGTAGACCACCTGGTGCGGCCATGAATGATGCCGCAATCAAGTACTCAAGCGGAACCCCCATAGAGGCATAACCGGCCAGTACGCCACCGGCAACCGAGGCCAAACCACCACACATGACCGCGAACAGCTCTGACTGCGTCATACGAGGTACGAATGGACGGATCACCAAGGGCGCTTCAGTTTGTCCAACAAAGATGTTAGCCGTTGCTGACATAGACTCGGCACGTGAGGTACCCAGTGCTTTTTGCAGACCACCACCGAGCACGTTGATCACAACCTGCATAATACCCAGGTAGTAAAGCACGCTGATCAGTGAGGAGAAGAAGACAATGACAGGAAGAACTTTCAGTGCGAAGACGAAACCGCCACCGCCGAACAGTTCAAACATTTTGTCAGAAACCAGCCCACCGAAGATGAAGCTGATCCCTTCGTCACCGTATGCGATGACGTTAGCAACGTATTGTGATGCGCCGTACAGAATGTCGCGTCCGACATCGACATAGAGTACGAAAGCACCGAAAAAGAGTTGGATAGCAAATGCGCCACCCACGGTACGGAGGTTAATGGCTTTGCGGTTATCGGAAAGAAGAACTGCTATCCCTAGCAGCACAACCATCCCAATCACGCTCATCAGCAGGCTCATAATATTGGCATCCTCAAAGTAAAAAGTTGGCGTCTCGACAAAGTGGAATTTGGCTTCCGGGGAGGGATTATACGCATCGCAGTCACATTAAAGTAATATTCCAATCACAGTTCGCTGTAAAACTATTTTGTAATGCATCAATAAGTATGACTTTGATCTAGTTTTGTGAGCTTATGCAACCGCAAACGTTTGTCTTTTGCCCATTCCCGCTCAATCAAAGCCAAACAATCTTTCAGCGTTGTCTGATGTTTCGGTCATGAGATGATCTTTATCACAGCCTTTTAACTCTGCAACCACATCAGCAACCCTTAATACCTGAGAGGGGGTGTTCGGTTTTCCTTGAAATCCGGCCAAAGGCATGTCGGGGGCATCGGTTTCAAGGACGAGGTGATCCAAAGGTAGCTGAGCAATGGCGCGGCGGGTCTTTTGCGCGCGAGAATAGGTGACGGTGCCGCCTACCCCGAGCATCAGGCCCGCATCAATAAACTGTTTACCCTGCTGTTCACTGCCACTGAACGCATGTAACACCCCGCGTATCCCTGGATAGGCTTTAACCGCGCGTAATAATGGGTTATGCGCTTTGCGGCTGTGTAGAATGATGGGGAGATCATAGTGACGTGCGAGCCAAAGCTGCCCCTCCAATAGCGCGTGCTGGCGCTGCTGAGCGGTATTTTGGTTCGCGACAACAAAGTCGAGCCCGGCTTCCCCGACGGCAACACAGCGCCCAGGACGCGCGCTCAATGCCCGTTCCAGTTTATCCAGGCTGGTGTCCGTGTGAGCATCGAGAAAACATGGGTGTAGTCCCAATCCTGCATATACACCATGCAGGCGTTCAGTCAGTGACAGCACCGCCGACCAGTTATCCTCGCTAACACTAGGGACCACCATCCGCGTCACGCCCTTTTCGCGCGCCGCCTGCCAGTACGACTCTGGTGACTCACGAAACGGAGAAAAATCAAAATGGCAATGCGTATCAATCATGCTGAGACGTTGGTGTCGATGATGTTTTTTCTGAACGCTTGATAGGCACACAGCTGCGACGGTTATCCTCGCCAAGCCCCATTCGCTGACACCAGGCATCGTAATGTGCCACCCAACGTTTAATCCTCGCTATCATCATCGGCATCCTTGCTTTGTCAACTTTATGCCATTAAAAAGCCGTCTAGTTACAGACGGCAGTATAGCATGGCGTGAAAGAGGAGAGCGTCATCGCTATCCGGTGCACGTTTGTAATCACACCGGGCGATCCCACCCTCTCCCCCGCTTAGTGTTCGCGGGTCGCTCTGAGATCAATATCCGGGAAGCGCTCTTGCGTGAGGTTTAGATTCACCATGGTCGGCGCAATGTACGTCAAGTTGTCGCCACCATCCAAAGCCAAGTTCGCTTGGTTTTTACGCTGAAATTCATCCAGCTTCTTCTCGTCACCACACTCTACCCAACGCGCGGTGGCCACATTAATCGGCTCATACAAGGCATCCACGTTGTATTCGGCTTTCAAGCGTGCCACTACCATATCAAACTGGAGGACACCGACCGCACCGACAATTAAATCGTTTGATTGCAAAGGACGGAACACCTGTACGGCTCCTTCCTCAGACAGCTGAATCAAACCTTTAAGCAGCTGCTTTTGGCGCAATGGATCTTTGAGACGGATCCGACGGAAAAGCTCTGGGGCAAAATTCGGGATCCCCGCAAATTTCAGATCTTCTCCTTGAGTAAAGGTATCGCCAATTTGAATGGTGCCATGGTTGTGCAAGCCAATAATATCACCCGCAAACGCATCTTCAGCCCGTGACCGATCTCCTGCCATAAAGGTCACCGCATCGGAAATATTGATTTGTTTACCGAGGCGCACATGACGCAGTTTCATCCCTTGCTGGTATTTCCCAGAGACAATACGCATAAAGGCAATCCGGTCACGGTGGCGTGGATCCATGTTGGCTTGAATTTTAAATACAAAGCCGGAGAACTTCTCTTCGTCAGCCTTGACGTCACGATCATGGGTTGGGCGAGCCATGGGCTTGGGTGCCCACTCGGTCAGACCATCCAACATATGGTCCACACCAAAGTTACCCAGTGCGGTACCGAAGAAAACAGGCGTGAGTTCACCGCTTAAAAACAGTTCATGGTCAAACGCATGAGACGCGCCCATCACCAGTTCCAACTCGTCACGCAAATCTTGCGCAATGTCTGCACCAATCGCCTCATCCAACTCAGGATTATTCAAGCCTTTAATGATACGCGCATCCTGAATAGTATGGCCTTGGCCTGATTGATACAGAATGCTTTCGTCACGATGAATATGGTACACACCTTGGAAGCCTTTCCCGCAACCAATCGGCCACGATACCGGCGCACAGGCAATATTGAGCTCACTTTCTACTTCATCAAGCAGCTCCATTGGGTCGCGAATATCACGGTCCAGTTTGTTCATAAAGGTAATGATCGGAGTATCACGTAAACGGGTGACTTCCATCAGCTTACGGGTACGATCCTCGACACCTTTCGCCGCATCAATCACCATTAAGCACGAATCGACCGCGGTCAGTGTCCGGTACGTATCTTCCGAGAAATCCTCGTGCCCTGGTGTGTCGAGCAGGTTCACTAAGCAGTCGTTGTAAGGAAATTGCATCACCGAGGTGGTCACCGAGATACCACGCTCTTTTTCCATGTCCATCCAATCAGACTTGGCATGTTGGTTAGAGCCACGCCCTTTCACGGTTCCCGCCGTTTGAATGGCACGTCCGAATAACAGCACCTTCTCGGTGATGGTGGTTTTACCCGCATCTGGGTGCGAGATAATCGCAAACGTGCGGCGTTTATCAACTTCCTGTTGCAGCAGTGTATTTGACATAGAGGTTATCTTCTTGTTGGCTTCAGGCGGCAATCAGGCGCCAGCTGAGAGGGTCATTCACAAAGGTGGCGTATTTTCGCTGATCTTGTAGTCAGCTTCAATTCACAAATCTGACTTCGCCGTGTTATCTGCATCCGTTAGGGTCAATATTGCTTGCCAAACCCATCACAAATGTTGCCATTTGACCGCCTCGTGGTGTCGTTATCGGCCAAGCACGTGTATAATTATCGCCACTTTCAGCTGTCACACAGTCAACAACGTCGACCATAAGGTCGCGACTATTGACAGCACACTGCCCAAGCAGGCCAAACACCCGCGCAGCCTGCTGTCATTAGTCGCGATGGTGAGCAGCTGAAAGCCGACAATTAGTGAGATAAACCAACGGGTTTATCCCTCAGCAACAAGGAAATAATCTGTGAATCCAATCGTAAAAACATTCCAGTACGGCAATCATACAGTGACATTGGAAACGGGCGTGATGGCACGTCAAGCCAATGGTGCTGTCATGGTTAGCATGGACGATACCTCGGTATTCGTTTCTGTGGTCGGTAAAAAAGAAGCGGCTGAAGGCCAAAGCTTCTTCCCATTGACGGTTAACTACCAAGAGCGTACCTACGCGGCAGGTAAAATCCCAGGTGGTTTTTTCAAGCGCGAAGGTCGCCCTTCTGAGTCAGAAACCCTGACCGCACGTCTGATTGACCGCCCTATCCGTCCGCTATTCCCGGACTCGTTCAAAAACGAAGTCCAAGTGATTGCAACTGTCGTATCTGTTAACCCAGCGGTGAGCCCTGACATTGTTGCCATGCTGGGTACCTCGGCAGCACTCGCTATCTCAGGCATCCCATTCAACGGCCCTATCGGCTCGGCGCGCGTCGGTTACATCAACGATGAACTCGTGCTTAACCCAAGCCCAGCAGAGCTAGACGACAGCAAGCTTGACCTTGTGGTCGCCGGTACTGAAGGTGCGGTGCTGATGGTAGAGTCTGAAGCGGATCGCCTAAGCGAAGAGCAAATGCTACAAGCGGTGATGTTTGGTCATGAGCAACAGCAAACCGCGATCAACGCAATCAAAGAATTTGCCGCCGAAGTGGGAACGCCTACTTGGGATTGGCAAGCGCCAGAAGTGAACGCGGCGCTACAAACCCGTGTGACTGAAATGGCACAAGGCCCATTGGCTCAGGCATACCAAATCACTGAAAAAATGGCCCGTTACGAGCAGATTGGTCAGGTGAAACAGGAAGTAGTGGCTGCACTACTCGGCGAAGACGAGACCTTGGATGAGCGTGAAATCCTAGGCATGCTCGGCGACTTGGAAAAGAAAGTCGTACGCAGCCGCATCATTGCCGGTGAACCACGTATTGATGGCCGTGAGAAAGACATGGTTCGCGCCCTCGACGTGCGTACAGGCGTATTACCACGTACACACGGCAGCGCCTTGTTTACCCGTGGTGAAACGCAAGCGCTAGTAACGGCGACATTGGGCACTCAGCGTGACGCGCAAACCATTGACTCAATCATGGGTGAGCGCCAAGAAGGCTTCATGCTGCACTACAACTTCCCTCCTTATTGTGTGGGTGAAACCGGTTTTGTTGGCTCACCAAAGCGCCGCGAAATCGGCCATGGTCGCCTAGCCAAACGCGGTATTGCTGCTGTGATGCCAAGCCAGGACGACTTCCCGTACACACTGCGTGTAGTCTCTGAGATCACCGAATCCAACGGCTCTTCCTCAATGGCATCTGTCTGCGGCACATCGCTTGCGCTGATGGATGCTGGTGTACCGGTGAAAAAATCCGTGGCCGGTATCGCCATGGGTCTGGTGAAAGAAGGCGACGATTTCGTTGTGCTTTCCGACATCTTAGGTGATGAAGATCATCTCGGTGATATGGACTTTAAAGTGGCCGGTACGGATGACGGTGTCACTGCTTTGCAGATGGACATCAAAATCGAAGGGATCACTAAAGAGATCATGCAAATCGCATTGAACCAAGCCAAAGGCGCACGTTTACACATCCTCGATGTGATGGACCAAGCCATCGGCTCAGCACGCGACGACATCTCTGAGTTCGCCCCGCGTATCCATACCATGAGCATCAACCCAGATAAGATCCGTGATGTGATTGGTAAAGGTGGCGCGGTGATCCGTCAGCTGACCGAAGAAACGGGCACCACAATTGAAATCGACGACAATGGTACCGTGAAAATTGCGGCCACCGACGGTGAAGCTGCTAAAGATGCCATTTCACGCATCGAAGCGCTCACGGCAGAAGTCGAAGTGGGCCGTATCTATACCGGTAAGGTTCAGCGTATCGTTGACTTCGGTGCCTTCGTCTCAGTGATTGGCGGCAAAGATGGTCTGGTTCACATTTCTCAAATCGCTGATCAACGCGTTGAGAAGGTGTCTGATTATCTCGAGATCGGCCAAGAAGTGGACGTGAAAGTGCTGGAAGTTGACCGTCAAGGTCGTATCCGCTTGAGCATGAAAGAAGCGGCGGCAGAAAAAGCCCCCGCTGCTGATGCTGCGCCAGCAGAAGAAGCACCAAGCACTGACGCTTAAAGTCATATCGTCATTCATGGTATAAAGGGGGCTGAGGCCCCCTTTTTTTTACACGGAGATGCGCCTTCATGACCATTTTTACTCAGCCACGGGCGGGATTTTATAAGTCTCTGGCTATTCTGGCGCTGTTATTATTGACCGGCTGTACCAGCCAGTGGACCTTTCCTCCTATGGCCGTCCCCTTACAGCCCACGCTGCAACAGGAAGTGCATCTGGCACGTATAGACCAGCTGCTTGCCCGCGATGATTTGAGTGACGATGCACGCGCCCAGCTGCATTATGAGCGTGGACTCATGCATGATAGCTTAGGGATGCGCGACTTGGCGCGATTGGATTTTAATCAATCGCTGTCACTCAAGCCTGATCAACCTGATGTGTTTAATATTCTCGGCGTCTATTTTACCCAAAATGGCCACTATGATGCTGCCTACGAGGCCTTTGACTCGACGTTAGAGCTGGATAATAGCCACAGCTATGCCGCGCGCAACAGAGGCATTGCCCTTTATTACGGGGGGCGCTATCGCCTGGCCCATCAAGACTTACTCCATCACTACCAAGAAGATAGCGACGATCCTTATCGCCTCATTTGGCTTTATTTAGTGGAGCGCGATTGGAAAGGGGAAACCAAGGCGCAACAAGCGCTAGCAACGCGAAAAGCGAATGCGGAGACCGCGGGTTGGGGCTGGCAGCTTGTCGATATGTACCTCGGTGAGCTCAGCGAACGTGAGCTGCTAGAGCAACTTGCCTCGCAAGGTGAAGACAATGAACGGCTCGCAGAACGCTTATGTGAAGCCTACTTTTACCTTGCTAAACGCTATCAATTCCAAGGCGACAAGGATCGCGCCGTGGCATTGTATAAGCTTGCCATGTCGGGCAACGTGTATGAGTTTGTCGAACACCGCTATGCGTTACTTGAGCTCAATCGGCTCGCCTATCGTCGGCCCTAGTATTTCATTCCTGAGCACCTCAAAAATAAAAATAGAGCAGGCCCACTGCTCTATTTTTGATCCTGAGTAATACCAACAGGTATCCGGTTAGCTTGTCTGCGCACTGGGTGCCAGTGCCTGTGGTGGTTGCTTGTTGGGCTTACTTTTCAGCAATAGCTTTTCAAACTCATGCTTGGGCATGGGCGAGTGAAAATAATAACCTTGAATGGTGTCACAGTGCAGGTTAGTGAGCACTGAAGCCTGCTGACGGGTTTCGACCCCCTCTGCCACCACGGTCATTTCCATGGCTCGGCCGAGATGAATAATGCTTTCCACCAGCGTCACCTGTTTACTCAAAGCATCCATATCGTGAATAAACGCGCGGTCAATTTTAAGCTCATCAAGCGGAAAACGAGCAAGGTAAGACAAGGATGAGTAGCCGGTGCCAAAGTCATCAATCGAGAGGGCAAAGCCCAGTGACTTAATCGCATTGAGCATATTCAGGGCATGCTCATCGTTTTTCATCACCGCGCTTTCCGTTAACTCAAAAGTAATATCTTCTGGGTTCGCGCCCGTGGCTTTAATCAGCTTTTCCATATGCTCGGTCAGCTTGGGGCTGCTAAATTGCTCTGGCGATAAGTTAATCGCCACTCGTCCCGGCAGCATGCCTTGTTGACGCCAGCGCCGCACGTTTTGAAAGACCTCGCGCATCACATGGCGTCCAAGCGCTTCAATAAGTCCACAGCGCTCTGCGACCGGAATAAAACGCCCAGGACTGATATAACCCTCTACCGGATGTTTCCAACGCACCAAAGCTTCAGCACCGTTGATACGATAATCACTGGCACTGACCTTAGGTTGATACCAGACTTCCAGGCCGTTGTTTTGTAAGGCCTTTTGTAGCTCGATTTCCAACCAAAGCCGCATCCGTGCTTCTTTACTCATGCTGTCATGATAGGCGACCACTCGGTTTCGGCCTTGCTCTTTGGCCTCATACATCGCGGTATCGGCATTTTGCAGCAGCTGCCGCGCGTCTTTACCATCATCGGGATAACGCACCATTCCCACTGAACACGCCAGATACTTGCTAAAATAATGCAGCTCAAAAGGCTGGCTGATCGCACCGACGACTTTGTCGGCCAGTTGATCAGGCGCGTCGTCCGTTGCGGGCTTAGGCAGCAGCACCGCAAATTCGTCACCGCCTAAGTGGCCAACAATGGTATCCGCCGAGAGCAAGGCGCGTAAACGCTGAGCAATATCCTGAAGCACACGATCGCCAACATGGTGTCCGAGAGAGTCATTGATATTTTTAAAATTATCGACATCAAGGTACAACATGGCCAACGGCGTTTGTGCTTTGATCAATCTATCCAACTCTCGGCTGAAGCCATAGCGATTATACAGACCGGTTAAGGCATCCGTATAAGCGGATTGTTGCTCACCGATTTTGCTGGCATCCTCTTTTTCGGTGGGTTTTAAGCGCTTAACCGACGAGTCAGTCATTGTAGGTTGTAGACGCAGCATATGCGCTTTTTTGCCCAAAAGATGGATAGGTGATTGGCTCACCGTCAGCGGCGCGCTGTTTTTTGCACTCACTACCGACACACCTTGCCCAAGCGGCGTACGCGATAGGCTGTCAATGGTGCTAGATGCTTTCTCTGTCGACACGAGATAGTCTGATAAAGGCTCACCCATCAAGGCATCGATACTTCCGACGCCCAATAACCCAGCGGCTGCAGGGTTCGCTGATAATATACAGCCATCTTCAACCACGCAGCAGCCATCATCGATAAGTTGACTAAGACGGTGGTATTTTTCCTCCGCCTCTTCGAGCGCACTGGCTAATACTTGGCGTTCGGAGGTATCTGCGGCATGAAAAATCACGCAGGGCTTGCCACTTTCATCAGCGACATTCGGCAAGGGGGCAACACTGAAGTGAAAGCTAGTGCTATGGTAGTTATCAGTAAGAAGCACCTCTCCCTCGGCGCATTCACCCCGTCGGGCTTTGTCATAATGTGGTTTGACCGACTGATAAAACGCCTCGCCTAGGGTATCGATATCGGATAACCCCTTTAACGACGGCAAGGCCAAGCCAGACAGCTCGCTATAGCGTTGGTTGGCGTAAAGGTAGCAATCATTGCTGTCGAGAATGGCAAAAAGGAACGGACTATTATCGGTTAAGCAGTAGAACCAATCATTTAACGACGATATTGGCATGAAAAGCTCACATCTGGAAATCACTCTCGACCATCTCATTGGCAAGACAAACGTCTCATATATTAGACACTTTTAACTTTGTTGTCAGTAGCACTTTATGAGGCACGCGTCATGGGTTCAAGCTTTTCTCACTATATACCGCATATTTTACTGTAAAAATAGATAAAGGACTCAAAATCAGTAAACAGGAGAGACTGTGTCGCCATATTACACAATTTGCTGACTATTTATGCATTTAGCTGCGTAAGCATCAAACACATACGACAGTCACCTCTTGCACGGGATCGGGAATCCGTTATTCTGGCTACACCATTTAATAACCACGACCTCTGTGATGATGATTCGTACAGAAGCGCCCGCCGACCTGGTTCGGTTAGACGGTTGGTGGCGAGAGACGCTCATGCGTCCCGTGCAAGCCGATCAGCTCCAACAGCTGCGCGAAACGGGGCAGATCTCGCTTTCTCTCCTGGCGACCGATGATATGGGAGAGATATTAGGGCACATTGCCGTCACCGACGCTCAAACCGCCAATAACACCCAAGAAATTACGTTATGGCATAGCCCAGATGCAAACTTGGTGATGCCTCTGTTAGACGAGGCTGAGTCTACCTTGTTTGAACTGGGCTATAGTCTGTTAAAAATTGCCCCCAGTGACGCCGCCGAACAGGCCGAGTTTGCCCCCTTATACCCGGACGATATTTGGTGGTATAAACAGCTCACCGCCGCGACGTCAACGTGAGAGTCAGCCAACTATGTTAACGGATATCCAGCGTTTGCAAGCCATGGATCTCGATGTGTGGCAATTGCGACACCCAGAAATCTACGGCCGTGAGCAAGAAGTGATCCAATTGCCTGACCACTGCCAACTCTTGCTGGTTTGTGATCACACTCTCAGTGAGCAAGATGCTTGGCTATTTGGCAACATCCTAAAAAGCATGAAATTAAATGCCGAACAGGCTCGCCAACTTCCCCATACTGCGTTGCCAGCCCTTGGCGAACATCACCTTAGCTGGTGTTGGTATATTGGCTCTGTTGAGGTGATTGTCGATGGTGTGAAAAGCTTGTATTCACAGCCTTTAGCGCAGATGCACGATAACCCTGCGGCTAAGCGCGATCTTTGGCGTCAAATTTGTCAGTATGAGTGATTATCAGATTACCCCACTTGATCACGACGATGTTGCGGCGATCGCCGCCATTGAGCAGCGCGCCCACCTCTTTCCATGGTCAGCCTCACAACTGGCGGTTTCGTCTCATCAGTTTGACCATCACTACGTACTGCGCTTGACCACCGCTCCCTCATGTATCATCGGTTATTTTTATGCACGCTGTATCGCGGGTGAAGCCGAGCTGTTGAATATTGCTATCGATCCGGATTATCAGGGACAAGGGTGGGGATGGATACTTTTAAACGGGATGATAACGACACTACGTCATGCTGGGGCGGACAGTATTTGGCTAGAGGTAAGAGAGAGTAACATGCCTGCCAAAGCACTTTATCAAAAGCATGGTTTCCAAGTAGTTCACCGCCGGCAACAGTATTACCGCTGTGCCGACGGCTGTCGTGAAGATGCGTGGATAATGGAAAAACGACTACCTTAGTCGCGACGCTCGTGACCACCGTGCGCGTGGTCACTATCAAGCCGAATGGGAGGGAGAATATATCCCTGGTACCCGTGGCAGCCCAACTGATGAAAATACTGATGCTGCTCTGATTGCTCAATGCCCGTAGCAATCACCTTAATCTCTCGAGACGCGGCAATATTCACCAACATGCGAATGAACACATCGTCAACATCGCTCGAGGGCTGGCCAAAGCCAATATCGAGCTTCACGTAGTCTGGGTCTATATTTTTAATATAATCGACATTATCCATATCACGCCCAAAGTGATCGACGCCGACCTCAAAGTCTTGCTCTCGAATAATCTCAAACAACGCTCGGCATGCCTGAGGCTCTTGGTGCACTGCCATTTCGCTCACTTCAAACGTCAACTTATTGGCCAAGTAGGTTTTTAACAAAAAGTTTTGTAACCAATCATGGAAGGCTTGGCTTTTAACACTTTCTAACGTCAGGTTGACCGCTAACTTATCCGTAATAGGGTTAGCTTTTGCGTATTCATCAATCCTGGTCAGCACATACTTATCAAACTCTTCACCCAATGCGTACATTGAAATACGGTTCAACAATTGACCCGCAGCCAGCCAACTCTCATCCACCCAAAGGTGGGCATACACTTCTTGGTGCCAATTATGTTGATTATCGCGATGGCGAACCGGCTGGGCATAAAGCGCGAGCGGATTTTTATTCAGCGCATCCAGTAATATCTGCCGCCATTGCTCTCGAGTACGACTGTCAGCTTGCTCGTCAGAAGGCCAGAAATAGACGTCACCTTGGCGCTTAGCCTGTTGTAAGGCATTATCCGCTTTGGCCATGAGGCTGGCCGTATCATCTGTACATGTTTTCGCTAAACCAAGATGAAACCCTTGGTTGACGGGCAAGGCAATATGCTCCAGCTCTTGGTTTATCGCGCGCAACAGTTGCCTCAAGTAGCGACGCACTAAGTGCTCTTCATCAATTGTCAGCAGTATCGCGATCTCGTTATGACTTAGACGCGCCACTAATTGATGGCTTTGCGCCAGCTCCCCTTGTGTTAACGCTTCTCCTAGCAAGCGCCAACACTGATCACGATATTGGTAACCATAACGTGCGCGCAGTCGCGATAACCAAGAGACTTCGATGAGCACGAGCGTACAACCCACGCCGTCTTTTATGTAACTTTGCAACTGATGCTGGAAGTAGCCTCGGTTAGGTAATCTTGAGACAGGATCAACCATCAATTTATCGCGCAAGCGTGCCAACTCGTCTTGTTGTGATTGCTGCACTTTGGCAACTTGCTGACCGGCAAGGTTAAACGCACTTTGTAAAGCCACCAAATCATTGACACGCGTCTTGGCTCGCGCAGGGTGGAAATCACCATGACCTAATGCTTTCAACCGTTTTCGTAGCTCACCCAGTGGAGCCGTCACGCGAAGGAACATGACCGAGGCCCCCAAGCTTATCAGTACACTCACTGCCATTAACCCCAATACGAGCTGTAAAAGTCGACTCCATAGGGCTTCAATGTGACGCTGCGGCGCGATGGCGATGGTCAATTGTGCTAACTGAGTCCAGCCATTGGTTACCGAGACAGATCGGGTACGGGTTGTGAGCCCCGTCAGTTGTATAAACCACCCCGGTGCATCCAGAACCGGAGAGTCGGACTCCCACACTTGACGATCTCCCGAGAGCATCGGCTTGACAACAATCCTCTCCACCTGAGGCATGGTGATAAAGTGAGAAACCAGTTTATTGAGCCTTTGCGTGTCGCCCTGTTCAAGTACCACAGGTAACGCCTCTGCGAGTGACTGGCTTAATAAGCGTGAGTGTTGCTGCTGCTCTCGGTCTATCTGTTGTACGCCAAAATGAAAGACCACTGCCGTGGTCACCAAAAGGATGACCACGGCAGCGGTTATGACAAACGAGAGCACACGTTGATGGAGCGTCATTCCACGCCTCTTTTCATGTCTAGGTTATCGCGCTGAACTATTGCTCTTCTGACGAGTATATCGTCCATCGTTTCTCCGTTACCCCATGTTCGCCTGACACAGACGCTATCACACGGCGATTCTGTTCCTTCGCTCGGTCACTCTCGTCATCAATCAGCGGTTGGGTTTCCCCAAACCCTTGGGCATCCACACGATTTTTGTCAATATAAAACTGTGTCACTAGCACATTGGCAATGGCTTCCGCCCGTCGCTGAGACAGCGCCATGTTGTATTCTGCATTGCCCACTTTACTCGCATGACCCTCTATCGTCACCCTGGCTTTGGGGTAACGGCGCATAAAGTCCGCAAGGCGGCGAATATCCGCATACTGCTCTTCACGAACCTGGGCAGACGCAGTGGCAAACTGAACGTTGAGTTCAAACGCCTCTTGTTCGATACGCTCACTTGGGCACCCCTCATTGTTCACCTTGGCTTGTTCAACACTATCACCACATTGATCTCGCGCGGCAATCACACCGTCTTTATCGCTATCCGTTAAATCACGACCTTGCGTCACAGTGTCTTCCATGGGTTGAACAGCTTGTGGGGCACAGCCACCAAGCAATAGCCCAGTGATTAAAACGATGACTAGCTGTTTCATTGTTCACGCTCCTGGCCCGTCAAAGACTCTGTATCCCAACTTGCAGGCATATCGACCCGTAAGGAGGCTAAAAGCTCCCCTGTTGCGTTCAAAATACGATACTGCGCATAACGTTCGTCCGCTTCTTTACTCAGGTACTCGCGGCGTGTTTCAAACAGCTCATTTTGCGAGTCAAGCACATCCAACAAAGTACGGGCATTCAAGCGAAATTCTTCGCGATAGGCATCACGCGTATCGGTCGCCGCCTCGACATGTTGACGCATAAAATCGCGTTGCTGCTCAAGATAGGTGCGGGCATTCCAAGCCAGTTTCGCGCCTTCAATCACATCACGATGCGCCATTTCATTAATTTCACGCGCTTCGATAGTCTGGTAAGCCGTTTGTCGTTCACGTGCTCGGTCAGCGCCACCATTAAATAAGTTATAGCGCATGCGCACCATCGCTTGGATATTGTTATTCTCACCGCCAACATCTGGCGGGCCGGCACCGTCTTCCCCCCCGACATTGTCGTTCCAGTTGGCGTCTACTTCTAAGTTGAACTCAGGTAAGTAAGCCGCACGCGAGCCATCACGGGCCGCATTCGCCGCCGCAATATCCGCTTGTGCAGAGCGCAACCTTGGATGTTTTTCTAGGGCTCGCGCCATCAATGTATCCAATGATGATGGTAGCATCGCCTCATCAGGCCTTGGTAGGTGAAGATTCTCCGGCGTCGCCCCCACCATTTTGGTAAACGTACTACGCGCGTCCGCTAAATTATTACGTGCAGACATTAAATTAGCGTTCGCACGCGCTAAGCGCCCTGTGACCTGTGATAAGTCACTGGCTTTGGCAAACCCACCTTCGTTACTTTCTTTGATGGCATCATAAATCTCTTGGTGGTTCTCCAAGTTTTTCTCCGCCAGTGTGACCACCTCATCGGCGACAAGCACATCTAGGTATACTTTTGCCACCTCTAACGCCTTGTCTTCAGCCGTCGCGATCAGTGCCCACTGTTCAGCCGTCGCCTCATTCTCGGTGCGAGAGACCTCGTTTTGCGTACGGAAACCATCGAAAAGTACCTGACGCAACGACACGCCCAGCTCACGGCGCGTCAAGTCAACCTCATCGTCGGTGGTCGTGTCACGACGTGTCGAAGGGGTGTCGGTGCGCTCCCAGCCCACGCCTGCCGTTGCATCCAGTGTGGGATAATAGCCGGCTTCGGCTTGCTCGATAGCCTGTTCTCTGGCTTTATACCTTGCAAACGCTTGACGGATCTGCGGATGAGATTCCAAAGAGCGCGCCACCGCTTGCTCTAAGGTTTGCGACATGGCTGCCGGCGAGCTTAAGCTCATTGCCAGGATAAGCGTCGCAACACGCTTTTTTTTGACCACATGCGAGAAATTCAGCACGTTATTGCTCCTATTAGTCTATTTCTCAGCGCTCACGTAATGCGTTTTCTTTTGCTCGTAAGATAGGATTAAGTATGTATTCCAGCACTGTCCGCTTGCCGGTTATAATATCCACCGACGTCAACATGCCAGGGATAATCGGCATCGGTGTGCCATCCTCCCTGGTTAAGTGTGATGATTCCGTTCTAATCCTTACTAAATAAAAGCTATTGCCTTCTTCATCCTGTGTGGTATCGGCACTGATATGCTCGACGGTGCCGTCCAGGCCGCCATAACGGGTAAAGTCATAGGCTGTCACCTTCACAACGGCGGGTAACCCCGGATGCAGGAACGCAATATCCTTTGGCAAAATTTTCACTTCGACGAGCAGCTGATCTTCTGTTGGCACAATTTCAATCACATCTTCGCCCGGGTCAACAACGCCACCGAGGGTATTGATATGTATTGTTTTCACTGTGCCATTAACCGGAGAGGTGATGACTGCTTTATTCACCTTGTCTTGAGCACCCACTTTCGCTTCTTTTAATCGAGATAGCCGCGCTTCCGTTTCACTGAGTTTGGCGCGTGTCTCACTAATAAACTGCAGAGCAGCTTCGCGGCGTTTCAATATCGCTTCATCCAATGAGGCTTTTATCTTTGGCCGTGAAAGCTTCAAGTTGGTTAGCTCACCGTCCATATCATTGATCTGTCTTTCCAGTTTGAGAAGTTCCACTTCTGAGACAATCTTCTTTTTCACTAAAGGACGTGTGATATTGATCTCACGCTGCATAATTGACATCGAGTTGGTCAAGGTTTTTATCTTAGAACCGACCTCTTCCAGCGCTTGTTTTTTTTGTACTATTTGACGCGCTTGGATTTCTAATTGGTTACTGAGATTCTCTAGCCGGCTGCGGTATTCCGATTTTTGTCGCGCGACCAAATTCGGTTTTCTGCTTGTCAACGTATCCGGGAACGTCATCGGACGAATGCTAATATCGATTTGCTGCTGCCAAGGTTTGCTCGCCGATTGCAGTGTGACACTGTCAAGCTCATGGTACATCCGCGTCACCGACGAGCGCAGGCTATCGATCTCTTGCTCTTGCTGAGCCAGATCGGAGCGAAACCGCGTATCATCAATACGCGCCAAGGGCATGCCTTTTTCAACCAGCTGACCCTCATCGACATACATCGCCTGTAAAATACCGCCATCCAGGCTCTGGATAAGTTGAACATGAGAGGGAGGAATAACTTTGCCATTACCACGGGTGACACGATCAAGCTCAGCAAAGGCGGCCCAAACAATAAAACTGACGATAAGGAGCAAGGCCACCCAAACGACCGCTCGGTATTTAAGTGGCGTGTCTGTCATCATTGCGCCATAAACATCATCGACCATGTCGAGATCAGTGGATTGACTCGTTTTCTTAACCGACTTGCCCATTACACACTTCCCTTGTTGAGCTTGCTCAACACCTTATCGCGCGGGCCATCCATCACAATGCGTCCTTTGTCCATCACAATCACCCGCTGCGCGAGGTTGAGCAGTGACATGTTATGGGTCACCATCACCAGTGTTCGTGATTTGGCTGCGACTTCCATCGCTTTAATAAATTGGTTTTCAGCGTGTGCGTCTAAACTCGCCGTCGGTTCATCCATCACCAGCACAGGTGGCTCATTAAGCAACGCCCGTGCTAAAGACACCGCTTGCCTCTGACCGCGAGAAAGGCGTTCGCCACGCTCTCCCACCTGTTTATCTAGGCCTTCATGGTCTTGCGCGGTAAACAAACTCACGCCTGACAGCTGCACGGCGCGCATCAGCTGGTGCTCAGTGACTTGGCGCGTCCCAAACATGATGTTTTCGCGAATAGTGCCATGAAACAGCGTCACATCTTGTGCCAAATAGCCCACGTTGCGACGCAAATCTGAAGGATGGATTTGACGGCTATCGACGCCATCAAACCGTAAACTGCCTTGGTTGGGCTGAAAAAGGCCGGCTAACAGTTTGAGTAACGTGGTTTTACCCGAGCCATTTTTACCTAAGATGGCGATCACTTCACCCGGCTGAACGCGAAAATTTAATGGATAAAGCGCCGGTTTTTCCGTCTCTGGATAATTAAAGGCCAAGTTGTCGGCACTGAGTTCACCTTTAAGGCGTTTACGACTGACAAGGTGCCCTTTATCAGCAAACTCATCCTCTTGCTCCATCATCGCATTCAGCTGCCGGAGCGAGGTGCTAGTTTGATTCCAACGGTTGAGCAAACTCGCCATTTGCGCCATGGGTGATACCGCTCGGCTGGAAAGCATCACTGCCGCGATGATCCCCCCCATTGATATATCGCCATCCGCCACCCGATACACCCCCAAGATCACCACGGCGATCGCCATCATCTGGGTGATGAAAGTGGCAATGTAAGAAACGTTATTGGTGATTTGTTTGACTTTAAAGTTCCAATTCGCCGTGTGCGCGGTCATTTGCTGCCAACTGCGCTGCACGATGCCTTCGGCGCCATTAGCTTTGATGCCCTCTAACGCCGATAAACTCTCAATGAGATGGCCATGGCGCTCAGACGCGTATTTATTACTCTCTTCAATCGCTGCGCGCAATTTAGGCTGGACCGAGATGGTGTAGCCCAAGATCAGTAACCCAGCCACGACCGGCACCATGGCCAGATCGCCCGCGACTAGATAAATAATCGTGATAAAGAAAACCGCAAACGGCAAATCAACCAAGGTGGTGATAGTCGCCGAGGTGAGCATGTCTCGCACAGAGTCGAACTCCCCCAACTGTTTGGCCGTGGCCCCCACACTGCCGCCACGATTGGCCAGCGGCGTACCCATCAGCCGTGCAAACAGTCGAGACGAAACAATAATATCGACTTTCTTCCCGGCCATATCAATCATGTAGGAGCGCAACTTGCGCATGATAAAGTCAAAGCAGTAGGCCAAGGTGGCGCCGCTAGCTAACACCCACAAGGATTCAAACGCCAAATTAGGAACGATCTTGTCATAGACGTTCATTACGAACAGCGGCGACACTAAAGCAAAGAGGTTCACCAACACCGAGGCGAGCAACGCATCGCGATAAATAGGCGCAGCGTCTTTGACCGTTTGCCAAAACCAGTGGATTTTATTGTCGTGCAGGTGTAGATCGACCGACTGATCACCGCGGTACTGGCGCTTAATAAAAAAGCAA
>NZ_PXUD01000075.1:0-2877 GCF_003390965.1 Salinivibrio sp. HTSP | reverse complement strand
CTCTAGTCTCTAGTCTCTAGTCTCTAGTCTCTAGTCTCTAGTCTCTCTTTCCGCCCACTCCCTCGCAAAATCCCCCAAACACCATACAACTCAATTACCTACCTCGCTTATCCTTCTCTACACATTCATAAACGATGGATGATGCCATGTTATTTATTACCAGCCGTACTCCCGAACAAGGCTCGCACAGTGAGGCCGACCGTTGGCTTAGCTTTGATAACCAAAACACCGATATCTCAAAGTGGGTGTATTTTTGCCAGCGCGCCGGGCAGGGTGAATACCAAGAGATCACCGCGGCGCCGTTTATGGCCAAACTGAAAGCCTTACCTGCACATACCCAGATACTGTTTTTGCTCCATGGTTATAACAACCAAATGGAAAGTCATATCTTCCCGATGGCGCAGACCTTACAACACCAGTTTGATCGCCTTGCTCCTAACGCTATGCTGGTGGTGCCGATTATCTGGCCCTGTGACGACGATGGCCGGCTCGGTGCTATTGATGATTACTGGGACGACCAACTTGCTGCCACCGCGTCAGGGTTGGCGTTTAGCCGCTTACTGGCGATGTTTGATGATTGGCGCCGCGCCCCCGAGCAACAAACCACCCCGTGTAAACGACGTATGAACGTGCTTGCCCACTCCATGGGCAATCGCACCTTAATCAGCACTTTTTCCCATTGGCACCAACACGCCGGGCTCGACACCATGCCGCAATGGTTTCGGCATATCTTTATGATGGCCGCCGATGTTGATAACCAAGCCCTAGAGCCACACCAACCGGGCAGAGCAGTGCTGGATGCCGCCAAACAAGTCCACATTTACTATGCCGCCGATGATATCGCCATGGCCGCCTCAAAAGTGGTCAACGTACGCCACCGCACCGTTACCCGGCGATTAGGCATGACCGGCCCCGAAAATCTCGACGCACTTCCTGCGAACAAAGTGACGGTAACCGACTGCGACGCCTTTAACGACCACTTCGACCCCCACTGGGGCCATACCTATTTCCTCACCGACGACAACGGCCACCCAAGCCCATTGATAGAACAGATGATGGATAAGATGATAAAAGACTAGAGACTAGAGACTAGAGACTAGAGACTAGAGACTAGAGACTAGAGACTATTTTATGAGCTGCTTTAAGCTTTTCCTAGTCTCTATTTTCTAAAAGCGAAGCGTCTAGTCTCTTCCTAGTTTCTAGTTTCTAGAAGCGAAGCGTCTAGTCTCTCCCTCGTTTCTAGCTTCTAGAAGCGAAGCGTCTAGTCTCTTCCTAGTTTCTAGCTTCTAGAAGCGAAGCGTCTAGCCTCTCCCTCGTTTCTAGCTCCTAGAATCGAAGCATCTAAGCTCTTTCTAGTCATCCTTCCTAAACGCAAATCTCACCAGCAAAATGGCGACGGCGAGCATGCCGCCGAGTAAGGTGGAGAGTACACAGATCAGGGCGCGTTTGGGGCCGGCTTTTTCTTCGGGGACAATGGCCGGATCGACGGTTTTAAACACAAATTCGTCTTGCACTTCGGCCAGCATCAAGCTTTTGGTTTGCTCTTCAATCAGCTGATAGAACACATTCTGCATTTGCGTGAGGTTGGTGTTTTCTAGCTGTTGGCGCAAGTAAGCAATATTGGTGTTGGTTTCTTGCAGCTTATCGGCTTTCATTCGCGCGTTAATCGCTGCCACCAACTTTTCTGTGACGCGTTTTGCCAGTATTGGCGATTCTGACTCAAAGCTAATGGTAACTAAGCCATTATCTTTTTGCTCTTTGATAGCCAGTAGATCAGAAAACGCTTTGTAAAGCTCCCAATCTGTGGGCGCTGCAGGCTTGTTCTCTCGAGCGCCTTCAGGTTTTAACCAGGTTTTTGTATCAGGGTTATAACGCTCAGGATCAATTTGCCACTCGCCGCTGTCTTGATCCCAGCCTGTTGTCGCCATTAGCGGCACTTCTAACGCATTAGCATGCACAAACTCGCTAATAAACTGGCGTGACTTTAGAGTGGCTAGCGCAATTTGGGTTTCACTGCCGCCACCGCTGCCAAGGTTAACCCCAGCTAGCGAGGCCAAACCGCCTAATTGCCCGGCCATGCTGGCTAAGCCCCCACCGCCTTGGTCATTGGCAGGCGCCAGTAAAGCCTCGGATTTGTAGGTATTGGGAAGCGATAATGAATACCCCACCCCACCGACTGCAAACACAAAGGTGATCGCAATGATCAACCATTTGCCTTGCCATAACGCGGCGAAGAGCTCGCGGAGGTCAATTTCGTCATCGGCCGCCATTGGGGGGATTGGGGGGTGTGGGTAATGTTCGATATTTTGCTTAGTCATAAACCGTGAGGCAACAGAAACTAGAGACTAGAGACTAGAAATCAGGTGCCATACCTTCCTTTGATTATTCAGGTTGCTACTTTGAGTGCGCGTTTGTGCCGTATTATCAAGCTAGCAAGGATTTTTGCAATTTCTCTTGCTTCACGGACCATTGCCAAACCCGCTTCTCGTTCTATTTGTTCGGTTTTAATCGCGATTTGAAGCTGAGTCACTAATTCACCACATGAGCCTTTGGCGTAGTAGTAAAAGCGAATTTTTTCTTTTGATGTTTCACGCTCTTCCCCTTCTGCAATATTTGAGGGTATTGATAGGGATGACCGAAAAACTTGATCTTTAAGTGCAAAATTCTTGTTGCGCTCAAATGTACTAAATACCGAACACGCTAATTTTGATGAGCGTTGCCAAACACTCAGTTTTTCAAACAGCATAAGTAGAGCCCTCTCGCCTTTGGGGCAAAGGATACAACTCATCTACTGTTTGTGTTTTTTGTCTTTACATTTCTGCGAGATACCGCTAGAGACTAGAGACTAGAGACTAGAGACTAGAGACTATTTTATGA
>NZ_PXUD01000074.1:0-10058 GCF_003390965.1 Salinivibrio sp. HTSP | reverse complement strand
GTCAAATTTGGCACCGATAGTGACAGGCGCCCATTGCATGGCGCAGTGCAACTGGCGCCCAGGCGGCAAAGTGCATTGTTGGTGGCATAATACCGAGGCTTGTGTCACCTACGCCAATGGCACCACCGAAAGCCCCCAATGCAAGCACGATCTGCTCCATCTAGTCTCTCTAACCCTATCATCTTTGTTCATTAATCATGCACTCAATTTGCCGCGTGACAAGAAACAGCCGCGATCTAAACTCACGATACACTTGGTGTTCAACATTATCTCGCAATGTTATCTCAGCATAGGTACCGAACTCTGCAAGCGAGGTTAACCCCAAAAGGGCGACTGTTCCGGCTTGTTTATGAACCCACTCGGCCCGTTCAAGCGCAGCGACCGGCGTATCTAGCTCAGCCACCAAACTTTTTACTGTCGCGTTTAACATCTCCTCTAGAACGTCAGCCTTACCAAATGCCGTTTTCAGTGCCTCGATATCTAAGCCGTTATTATCGACGACTCCCCAGCGCCGAAATAAATCACGGAGTTCCTGAAAAGGGATAGGCTTACTTAAAAAGTCATTCATACCCACTTCTAAACAACGCGTGCGTTGAGCAGGCAACACGTCCGCTGTCATCGCGATAATCGGAATATCACGATAAATAACAGGTTGAGCGCGAGTATGTTCAGTAAATTGGTATCCATCCATATAAGGCATATGACAATCGCAAAGGACAAATGCATAATCCTTTTGGGTCAAAAAACTTAATGCATCATTGCCATTGTCGGCAATATCAAACAACACACCCAGTTGATTGAGTTGGTGGGCCACCAGCGTCTGATTCACGTCGTTATCTTCCACGACTAAAATACGCACAGGAAGAACCGCCTCATACACTGATTGCGTCCCCGTGTCTTCTTCTAATCCTAATAGCTCATAACAGACCAGCCGAACACTTCGGTTCATAATGGGTTGTGAGTTTAATAACCATCTATTTTTATATCGACGTACTCCGACCATGCCAGAGAGCGGCGCCAATTGAACATCCGCCTTTTCATCATCATCGTCACTGAATCGAAAGACTGACGCCTTATCACTGATCTCAACCCCCAAGGATAAAAGATGCGTAGTCAAACTGGCATTAAGGATAGGATCGCCAACACCGACATTTACCTGTAAGCCATTAAGATAAGGATCAGTTTTTCGCCTTGCACTGATCACTAACGGCACCGTAAATCCCACCCAGCTTCCCTGACCCTTCTCACTTTCAACAATCATTTCTCCCGCCATCAGTTCGATCAGTTGCCGACTAATTGTTAGTCCGAGACCTGTCCCACCAAAGCGACGAGTGGTTGAGGTTTCGGCTTGCGAAAAAGGATGAAAAACCCGCTCGAGTTCTTCTTGGCTCATCCCAACGCCACTGTCTTGCGCACCAATTTTTAATACCTGTTTATCGTCGTCTTCGTGTACCACTTCCAATGTGATTAACACGCGCCCCTTATGCGTGAATTTTACCGCATTACTAACAATATTAATCAGAATCTGCCGCAAACGGTATTCGTCGCCGACATAAACAGCCGCTAGATTAGGTTCAATATGCAACTCTACGGATAGATTTTTCTTTCTCGCTTCATGACCACTCACTAATAAAACATTATCAATCAACTCACGTAACACAAAGGGACGCAATTCAATCGTCAATTTGCCTGCTTCAAGCTTTGAATAATCTAGCACTTCAGAAACGATATTATATAACATAGATGCCGACGAGGATGTCACTGCCAACATTTGCTTTTGCTCAAAATTAAGTGGCGTCATTGCGATTTGATCCAGCATACCAATAATGCCGTGAATGGGAGTGCGAATCTCATGGCTCATCGTTGCCAGAAAATTAGCTTTGATTTCCGTCTCTTCCTCCGCTTTTTTTCTTGATGTTATCAGCGCAGCTTCAATATCATTTTTATCCTTCATTAATCGTTTAAATCGCAGCGCGATACCTCCCAAAAAAACAACGGTAAAAATAATAACCAACACTAACCACAGGTCTATTTCCTTCGCGTCGGTGTTATTACGCACAGGCTCATCATGTTCTATTGTGTTAATACGAATTATTTCAGTTTCTTGGCTTACAGTTTTTTGGCTTGCAATCTCTTGCTGCCTTGGGCTTTCTTTACGAGGATCATGTTGATAATCCGCCGCAAAAGAAACCGCACTTATAAGCCAAATAAAAATGACACCCATCCGCATAGAAACCCCTACTCTCATGTTGGCCACCGTAGACAAAGTGCGGTACATAGGTCGCATCAATGACAGAGCCCCCTAATTTTTATCCAGAAAACCATTCTAATCTCGATAAAAATAGTCAGGCAGCGGCGTAATAGCCAGTTTCAAGGCACAAAAGTCACGCTACCACAAATATTTTTATTGCTAAGCCAAAGGGCGATGACTTCCCAAAGAACGATGACTTATCGAAAGTGCTAATGCGCCTTCCATACAACATCCTCAATCTTATTCACTTCAGTGATTCATGCTCGGTTTTTTTCAGACAATTATGCTAAAATTAGAGCATATGGCATTTTTTAGGATGGTAGTAAAATGAAAATTTTGATAGCCGATGATCATCCAATCGTACTGTCTGGTGTAAAAGCATTAATACAAAGTCAAGATACCAGCTTTGATATCGTTGCCGAGGCAACAAGTGTCGACGACATATTTAAAAAACTAGCAAAGAAAACAATCGATACGTTAATTACCGATTACAGCATGCCAAACACGGATCAAGTTGATGGTATGGCGATGCTCAAAAGAGTAAAACGCGACTACCCAACTATTAAGCTAATTGTCTTGACCCAACTTACCAACTCCGCACTACTCCATTCATTGGTATCACTAGGTGTCGACGGTATATTGCTTAAAAAAGATATCCTATCTGATATTCATCATGTTCTCGCAGAGGTAAAAAAAGGCAAGCGTTATATCTCCCCTAGTGTTAGTGATTTAATTTTAAGTCAACAACCCAGCGTGTCTCCTCCGTCACCCAAAGAGATGGAAGTGTTGCGATTATTCAGTACCGGAATGAGTGTGACAAAAATAGCGGCTTACACTAACCGGAGTGTAAAAACTATTAGCACACAAAAAAAGCAGGCAATGACAAAGTTAGGGCTCGACAATGACTCTGCAATTTATGAATATATAAAAAGTCTCGACTAAATAAAAACACTCGCACTCGGCCACCTAGAGTATTGTTGCAAAGTGGCCCGTAAGGGCCGTGTCACTCACCAATCAATTGAAACACATCAAACAACCCGCCCTTATCATCGATCACCGTTAGCATCACCATGTTATCGCTTAACGGTGATTCCAAACGCACGGTTTGGGTTTGCCCAGGCGCAATGGTGCGATTAAAACGTGTGTAAACCTGCCCATCTAGTTCAATCTTTGCCAGATTAAGATGAATCGCAGCGGCATTTTTTATCGCTAAGTAATCAATGCCCGCCTTCTTTTGTTTATCGACCTGAACTGAGTTTTGGATCGCTTGCTGCGATAACGTCATATCCGGTTGACGATAAAAGATCTTATACTGGGTTTGCATGGTGAGTGCCAGTTTATCAACCTGTGTTTCGGAACCCGTTAAGCTAGGCGGCAGCTCATGAATATTCAGCCAATACAAACGCTCCGTCTCAACAGGCTGATTGTCGATATTAATCAGTTGGATCACTTGAGACGCACCCGGCGCCAATTTAAACAGCGCAGGTTTCGTGATTAAAGGGGCTTCAGCGGTTTGGGGCACATTGCTTAAATCACCATCATCGACCCAAGATTGCACCACCACGCTGTAGCGATTGGTATTGGTGACATGGATTGACTGCGACGCAGCTGACGCATCAAATACCACTCGTGTGCCTTCTTCTAACGCAACGCCCGAAAAAACACAGGTGCTGAAAATAAGGCTCGCGAAGATTATTAAAAGTCCAAACATCTAATTAAACCTCATGACCACGCGCGCAGTCGACGAATACTGACCCGGTGTGATTGCTATCCCGTTCCCTACCTGACCTAAAGAGGCTTCAAAGGACATGATGTAACGGTTTTCTCCTATTTGAGTGCCGCCTGGTACCATTTGCGCTGGATTGGCTCCCCGATCGAAATAGCGATTCGGATCGGCAAAGCGAAGCTGCGTGCCAGACTCATCATAAAGCGTGACCGCCACGCCTTTCGCCGTCGTCTCTGCGTGATAGTTTTCACTAAGCAAATACGGCGTGGCCACACCCGCTTCTACCAAAGATAAATCTTGTGCCGTCGCAAAAGCCTCCGGGCTTGTCAGAAAAAACATACTGATTTCGCCTGGCCCCACGCCGCGTTTTGCGCCCTGCTCGCACTGATAAGACACCGAAAATTGGCCACGCCGTACACTGCCTTGAGCGAGTTCCATCACACTAATAGGCAGGAACGTTACTGTCGGGGTGACAAAGTTAACCAAACAGGTTTTTCCTCGGTGCATCGTCAAACTATTATGCAAACCAATTACGGCTGGCCAGTTACCATACCATCCTTCATAGTGCGTAAGATGATTTTGTCCCGGTTTTGGAGCTATTAACCCTGGTCCACGCATCGCTAAATAGCCAAATGGCTGACTGTGAATAAAGGAGTCGTAGATAACGCCATGACCACTTTCATCAGGGATCCGAATCAGTTCAATCTTTACATTACTAAAGTCTTTAGCTTTGACCAGAATGTTACCGTTACCATCACGATCGAGCCCAGTTAATGGCCGTGCTTTCCAAAAAGGCGAAAAATACTCCCCGGTTGCCAAATTAGTTAAGCGAAAGCCCAGTCCCTTATAATAGCTGGCGTACACATGTTCCATACCAAACGCGGTGCCGACTTCCCTATCATCACGGCCACCCCACTCGTAGTCACCATTGGTGGAATACATTTCAAAAATACGTCCGGCGGCAGCGGCCGGACACTTAAACAGCACCTGATTAGGCGAAAAATCGCCTTTTTCAGCAAAGTCCAAAAAGTGTTTCACCGCTGTGCTTAACACAGTACCAACAGGCTGAAACTCCACATTGGCAATATTGACATCCGGCATCATCATGTTGGCGTAGCGCGTATTCAATGCGCCTATCCATGTATTGGTTGTCCCATACTCCGGCTGCACACTCTCTGCCCGCCCTGGTTTGTTTTTAGAGCTAGAGGGCAGATGACTAATTCTCCAACACTTGTCAATGGGCTCATAGTGAGTGGCCTTCGCCTCGCTGACCAACATTGAGGCGCTGAGCAATAAGCCAATGAGGATGCGCATTTTCATTCTCCCTCCTGACACGCTGCCGAGACGGTAACAAAGTCTCGATTTACTTTGCGTGGCTCAGTCGTCAAATCATAGGGAATAACACACCGCTGGCTGTCTTGTTGCCCCCACTGAATGGTTAACTTACCGGTGAGTGTTGCCACGCGCACATAGGCCAAGCCATTTTGCGACACCATCCCAATCGATCGGCCTTGTACATCAACAATGTCTGCTCCCAATGGAGGACGCTTATCTCCCTGAATTTGAAGCAACACTGCTTTGCCCATGGTCGTCGGTACCTCATAGTGCACACTGGCACCGGCGGTGGGCACCACCCGAAACTGGGTTTCTTGTAGCTCAATATCTGGATTAATGATCGTCGAAGGATCAAGCGACACTTGGTTATATTTATAAGGTGCCAAATGATTAGCAATGCCATAACCGTTATCCTCAATCACACCGCCCCGAGCGTGACGTATTGTCGCGCCTTCCGCTCCATCGGCTTTGATCAGCGCAAAGGTCTCACCAAGGCTTTCAGTCATATTCATACCGCCTTGATGAATCACCAATCCACCGCGTGCGCTCACACCCCACTGCGTGTAATCATCACTTCGACTTAAGGTCGCCCCATACGCCCCTTTGGGAGACAGATGATTGACATTCATAGATACCACCGATAACTGATCGTCATTGCGCGAGTAATTTACCCCATAGGAGGTTTGATCCCAGCCGGCCAGCTGACCAGAGACCCCCGCTTGATAACGCGTATCCTCCTTCGACGTCTGAACACTAAAGTTCGCCAATGTTGACGACTGACGACCGCCCAGAGGCAGACTCACCCCCAAACTAAGCACATCATCCGCCGTGCTATTGTCCCGCTCAAAACTACGTAAATAGCCAACATTGACCGTTGCTCGTCCGATCTGGGTGGAGTAACTTAGCTGCGCTTGTGTGGTTGAGTCTTGCTCCCCGCGATAAACAGTGTGCGACCCAGAAAAATTCAATCGCCCACGCCCTGGCATAGATTGATCCACATTCAAACTAAAAAAATCACGCTCCGCCTGAAAAGAAGGCGCAGCAACACGTGCATCCTGTGCCTGCCAGCGCGCAAAATCACTCAAAGAACGATATCCATGACTCGAATAACGATAACTGGCTAAAGTCACTGTGGTATCCGTCTGCTCAAAATCCACCGAATAGTCGATGCCAGCACGCCATCCCTCATCCGTGTAGTTACCCATTGACGCGGCAGATAAACTCGATCGCAAACCAAACGCCCCCACGGAGGTTCCAAGTACGGCACCAAAGGTGGTACCAAGGTAATCTTCCGCTACCCGTAAACCAACATGCGAGGTTAAACGGTTGGTCAACCCACGCTCATACACCCCTTGGGCAAAATACGGCTCATCAACCACATTGGTAAGCCTTAGCTTACCGGCTGCTAAACCATATCGTGACTGTCCCGGACGCATCGAGCCTGGCACCGCCTGAAAAGGCACCGTAAATCGTTTAACCTGACCGTCCGCCTCTTCAACCACCACATCAAAGTCACCGCGGTAGAAAGGCGAAGTGATCTCTCTAATCTCAAACGGCCCGGCTGGCACCGTTTGTTGATGAATCTCGCGCCCTTGTTGAGACACAGTCACCGTCGCGACTGTGTTAGCCATCCCGACAATAACCGGCGCATAACCGCGGCGAGACATCGGCAGCATGCGAGGATCAGAATGTAATTCCGCGCCATCAAAGCTGACACCGTCAAACAAACTATCGGACGTATAAATCTGCCCAAAGGTAAGCTCACTTTCCCACGGTGCTATCGCGGTTGTCACATAGGTACGCCCATGGCGCAACTGCCGTTGGGTGCGATTACCCGCATTATTATAACTGTAATTAAACTGGCTTCTTATCCGCCAACGATCGACATTTACCCCGGTACGAACGCCAACAAACAGGCTATCATTGTCGCCCGCTCCCGCATCCGTTGACATGTGTGAACGATAGTAGTTGGTATCATAGTTGGTAAAAAACACCGCTTCACCGTCATCCCATTGCGCCGGGGCAATATAGCCATTGGGTTGTTGTTGCGTATAGGCTTGAGGCACCGTCACTTTCAATGCCAGCTTGGATTGGTTTAACTGAAAGCGATAACCATCCGCTTGCCAACACTGGGTGATCTCATCAACGCGTGTATGCGCCGCTAACACGCCCATCGTTTGCCACGTTTCACGCGATAAACAAGGCACCACATCCTCACCACGACGCACTAGCTCAACCAGTTGCCGACGAAAAAACCGCGCATTCAGATACACATCTAAACTGTATTCCCCCGCTTCGAACTGGGATTGACTCAGCACATTTTGCAAAATGCCATCCATTGCTCCTTCTTGCGGGTAGCCCAACAGTAAGGATTCATCAAACTCAAAGGCATCCTGATCGACACTTGCCGCCTCTTCGTCATTGGCATGGGCCCAGTTGTTAGCCATGAGATAAACAAACACCAGCACCCCTCGTATCAAGCACGCACGGGTCCCTCGACTCAGCTCACCATACTTTCTAGTTCTCATGATGCGAGCGTGTCGACAGCGGAATAGTGCCCGAAACCTGCGCGCCGTAGTCATTGATCGCCACATAATGCAACTCACTCTGTTTTTCACGCGCACCAGCCGGAGCCGACGACACATCCGCGGCAGTATAATCCACCACCGCCTTACTCCGTGGCGCAATCATGACCGCTCCCGACGTATAACGTTGATTATCAACTGTGATCGCGGTATGCGAGAGGTTAACGAAGTAACCCGCATTATTAGTCAGTGTTATCGACGCTAGGGCACCATTTTCGTGATAACGCGGCGTTGCCTTAAGCCCACTCACCGCAGCAGACGGCGTACCTATGATGGTATCTGGGCGATAAAACACCTTGACGCGATTGCGCAATACAATCGCCAGCTTACTCTGTCGGTTGCCGTTGTCGATATTGGGCGGGATCACTAAAAAGTTAAGATAAAACAGACTTTCTTTATCTTGCGCAAGCGGCTCACTGGTGTACATTAACCGTGCTGACTGACTAGTGTTCGCGTTCACTTTAAAGATAGGTGGCATGACCACAAACGGCGCATCCGCCGTCTTAGGTGTCGACTGCTCATCACCGGCATCAATCCACAACTGAACAATATTCGGATGCGGATCCGTGTTGGTAAATTCAATGGTATGCGCATCATTATTCGCGGGATAAATCACACGCGTGTTTTTTAACACCACAGACGCGGACGCGTGCATCACAGGCCACATTGCACCAAGACAAGCCAACACGATGAGGATCTTTTTTATACTCGCTATTTTCATCATTCACCTCACAGCTAAATCGTTATCTTGCCGAGCGAGCCACGATCGCTCACCATACCGATGATCGTGTCTTAAAGTCCTAGGCTATAATCTTTATAGATTGCCAAATGCCTGCTGCTAGCGGCGACCAAGGAGACACACCATGAAAACATCACTTATAATCGGCGTAGTCGCGCTGCTCAATATCTTCAGCACCTACAGCCTTGCCGAAGAGACAGTTGGGCAAGGCACCCTTGTCTTTGGAGGGAGCGTGGTTGAAAGCACCTGCGATCTGCACAATCATCAGCTTCGATGCGACGTGCCAGCCAATGCCACTAACATCAAGGTAACGGCTGATGATCCCACCTCTCGAGGTACATCGCCATCAACCACGCGCCAATCTTTACGCACAAGCCCTATTACCAAGCTTGAATATCAACAACTAAACAATAACCGGTATGTACTGGTCAGCTATTTATAGCTATCAAAATGGTAGCTATCGAAACCATCCAGTAGACCATTGATCAGTTATACGTAATGGCATACTGAACGGAAGCAAACACCTCGCCTGCGGTTGCTCCGCCCTCTTCGCTAATATACTGCACGCCGTATTCAGTCTTGGCCGAAGTCGTGCCCTCAGCCAGCACTAGACCCTGGAGCGCAGCTTCCGAGGTTAAATCCACAGGCTGTAGCGAATTATCCAGCAGTTGCAATGCCACATTGGTTGCATCACCCGTGTTGCCCAAGTTACCGGCGCCTGTCACGTTATTGCCCACAAATTTGGTTGTGATCTGCGTATCCGCTCCTGGTGCAGTGCACCCAGTAACACCCACAGTAAACATTTTCTGACCCGCCATATCCCCTGCATTGGCCAGCTCAGCGGCAGCAACCGATGACAAAAGCACGACCGGATTAGCGGTATTATCGTTTACCGTTACAGAGCAGGTTTGGTCTGTGACTTCACCCTTAAAGGTAATGGTATTATTGGCATGGACAGCCGTTGATGTGACTAACAAGGCACCGATAAGCCCCATCACCCGTGCTGTTGAAATGACTTGCTTTTGCATGTTTATATCCTCATAAAAAACTTATTAGCGCGCCTTGTATGACACGCCAAACACCTTGAATTGCGAGGATATAATCTTATTAGTGACCATCCCCGTAAGCAGTGAGAGGATTAGAACATGGACAGAAAACCATCGGTATAGGACGATTCCTATTTGGTAGGGTAAGAAATCTGATTAAGCGATAAATGGAAATAGCGTATCGTGCCAGCCTCCGCTCTTTTCTGTATTCCGTAAGCGAAGCGCTTTATATTCAAGATCCCGAATCAAGGTCGGACAAACACTACTGGCACCACCAAAATAAAAACCAAGCGTAGGTCGGACAAGCGCCAACACGATGTGAGCCTCGTTCCTCGGTGTAACTGGCGCGCCTCCGACACGGAGGTCAAATTTGGCA
>NZ_PXUD01000013.1:230849-231762 GCF_003390965.1 Salinivibrio sp. HTSP | reverse complement strand
CGGCGATAACGTCGATAAGTGGGTCAATTTTAAACTGGCGTTGACACCATTTCCGTGCACTTTTCTCACATAAAATTCATAATCCACTGGCGATCTGCCATCATTGGCACTGTGAGGTCTTTCTACGTTGTAGTTCCTGAACATCGTTGATGTCGGCAATCGCATGCTCTCGCGTTGGTTGAAACACTTGGTACAATCAATCATGCATTAGGTTGCCAAAGAATCGCTCCACGACTGCATTATCCCAACAAGCACCTGTGCTCCCCATGCTCGATTGAATCTAAGCGCTCCACGAACCCCATCTAATAATATTTTTCGCACCGCGAAAATTACTGGCCTCAACCTGGAGGTCCCTATGCCAACTACCAAAAAGCAGTCTTTTTACCTGTCGCTCGGAAGGTAAGTCGCTTACGCGAAGCAGCGGAGGATCACAATGTTAAATCTGCAAACCTTTATGCGGCGGCCAAAACGCTTCGCAAGATTGGCGCGCTCGACAACCTGCGCGATGGGCGAAAATCAGGGTTTGTTTTACTAAAGCCTGAAGCGCTGTCAGCGCGGTATGTAGCGTCAATTACCTTTGTGTCAACGCCGAGGCGGTGCTTGAGGAGACCTTGATAGCGAGCGGACTGAATACCGTTCAAGCGGTGACCTTACCGGACAACCAACCCTCCAACCGCTTGCTTGAAAAGCTAGGGTTTCGGCTGCAACGCCAAATCACGCTTTATGGGCATAGTAATAATCTATATGAATATACCCGCTCCTGAACGCCGTTAGGTGTTACTGAGCACTGTCACCCTGAACGGTGACGCGGTGCAACCGTCTGGGCGCGTCGCCATAATCGGTTACTGCGTAGTGTTGGGTGGCGCGATTGTCCCAAATCGCTACCGAGTGTTTTTGCCAGCGAAAACGAACG